>NZ_JAYJLK010000026.1:0-38903 GCF_051948795.1 Acinetobacter sp. Lyrl_1 | reverse complement strand
AAGTTTTGATTATTTTTTGATACAAAATTAAATTTATTTAAATCAGATGCTTACATATTTATGCAACAAAGCAATACCAAATTAACTCTTATCATATACTTTATCTCTCAAATGTGGCTAATTTTTCAACATAAAAAATCCCCAAAATTGGGGATTGAGTACTGAATAAAATCAAGATCTTCAAAATTTGTTATTTAAGCAAACCTTGATCTTTTAATACTTGCCACATGGTAGAACCCAATTCAGCAGGGCTACGCGTATAAGCAATTCCAGCACGCTCAAAGGCTGCAAATTTTTCTTCCGCAGTGCCTTTACCGCCTGAAATAATTGCACCCGCATGTCCCATACGCTTACCTTTAGGTGCTGTCACTCCTGCAATATAACCCACCACAGGTTTGCTAACATTCGACTGGATATATTCCGCAGCTTCTTCTTCTGCCGTACCACCAATTTCACCAATCATAACAATCGCATCGGTGTCTGGGTCGTCTTGGAACAATTTTAAAGCATCAATTTGGTTCATACCTGGAATTGGGTCACCACCAATCCCGATACAGGTCGATTGCCCTAAGCCTAATTTGGTGGTTTGTGCCACAGCTTCATAGGTCAAAGTACCTGAACGTGAAATAATGCCAATTCGTCCTGGTTGATGAATATGCCCTGGCATGATGCCAATTTTACATTCACCTGGTGTAATCACACCTGGGCAGTTTGGTCCCACCAAACGTGTACCATTGCCATTGGTTTCTAAATAACGCTTGGCTTTGAGCATGTCGATGGTTGGCACACCTTCCGTAATCACCACAATCAAACCTACTCCAGAATCGACTGCTTCTACAATCGAATCTAAAACAAACGGTGCAGGCACATAAATCACCGATGCATCTGCACCTGTTTCACGTACAGCTTCTTTCATGGTGTTAAATACAGGTAATTCCAAATGGGTTTGACCACCTTTTCCTGGCGTTACCCCACCCACCACTTTAGTTCCATAATCAAGTGCTTGTGCTGAGTGAAAAGTACCATTTTTACCAGTGAAACCTTGTACCAATACTTTGGTGTCTTTATTAATTAATACGCTCATCCTGATTCTCCTTAAGCTTTCACTGCAGCAACAATTTTTTCTGCGGCATCAGACAAGCCGTTTGCAGAAATAAGTTTTAATCCTGATTCATCGAGTAATTTTGCACCAAGTTCCGAGTTGTTCCCTTCTAGGCGAACCACTACAGGTACTGTCACATTTACTTCCTGAACCGCTGCAATAATTGCTTCCGCAATCATGTCACAACGTACAATTCCACCAAAAATATTAATCAGTACGCCTTTAACCGAGTGATCTGCCAAAATAATTTTAAAGGCTTCAATTACGCGTTCTTTGGTTGCACCACCACCTACATCCAAGAAGTTCGCAGGCTGACCACCATAGAGTTTAATAATATCCATAGTTGCCATTGCTAAACCTGCACCATTCACCATACAACCGATATTGCCTTCTAAAGCAACATAGTTCAGGTCAAATTCTGATGCACGCAATTCACGTTCATTTTCTTGTGTTTTATCGCGCAGTACCAAGACTTCAGGTAAACGATACAGCGCATTGGAATCAATACCGACTTTGGCATCGACACATAAAATGTCGCCATTTTCACGTACAGACAATGGGTTAATTTCAAATAAGGCAAAATCATTGTCGATAAATGCCTGATAAGCCGCTGTCATAATCTTCACAAACTGCGTGATTTGACTGTCTTTGAGTTTTAATGTAAAAGCCACTTCACGTGCCTGAAATGGCAATAAACCCACTAAAGGATCAACTTCTACTTTAATAATTTTTTCTGGGGTTTCTTCTGCCACTTTCTCAATTTCAACACCACCTTCAGTAGATGCCATAAAAGTGACGCGACGGCTAGAACGATCTACCACTGCACCCAAATACAGTTCACGCTCTACAGGATAAACATCTTCAGCCACTAAAATACTGTTTACAGGCTGACCATAGGCATCGGTTTGATAGGTGACCAAACGTGTTCCAAGAATTTGGTTGGCATAGTCTGCTGCTTCTTGTGCAGATTTTACGACCTTCACGCCGCCCGCTTTACCGCGACCACCTGCATGCACCTGAGCTTTCATCACTGCAAATTTACCGCCCAGTTGCTCGAAAGCTTGCACAGCTTCTACGGCTGTAGTTGCCAAAATGCCTTCTTGTACTGGCATACCATATTTTTTTAATAGCGCTTTTGCTTGATACTCATGTAGATTCATTGACTAACCTTTTACTACTTCTTTTATTCAGTTATCACCACCAATATCAAACCGAAGTTTTAATATTGCTTTCCTTGTGTGGTGTTTTTCCTATGCTCTTTACTTTTAGATGATTATTCCCATAAATACAACCATCAAATGCAAAAAGAGCGGCCTAAGCCGCTCTTTTTAGTTTTATTTGCGTTTACGCTGAATCGCGTGAATCGCACGCCCATCTACAGCTAAAGCGGCTTCATGCACCACTTCAGAGAAGGTTGGGTGACCAAATGTCATTAATTGTAAATCTTCAACTGAAGATACAAACTCAAGTGCAATCATACCTTGGTGAACGATGTCAGACGCAGCAGGGCCAATCACGTGCATACCCAATAAACGATCTGTTTTTGCATCTGCAACAAACTTCACGAAACCAGCACCTTCGCCTGCAGCTAAAGCACGACCATTTACCGCGAAACCGAATTGACCAGTTTTCACTTCGTGGCCTTTTTCTTTCGCTTGCTCTTCAGTTAAACCAACCCACGCCGCTTCAGGGTGTGTGTAGATTACTGAAATGATTGTGTCGTAGTTGACTTGTGCAGCATGACCATGAATACGCTCAACTGCCATTACGCCTTCTTCCATTGCTTTGTGTGCAAGCATTGGACCACGTACCAAGTCACCAATTGCATATACACCTTCAACAGAAGTTGCACACCAATCGTTTACTTCAACCAAACCACGTTCAGTCAGTTTAATACCGCAGTCATCTGCCAATAAACCTTCAGCATAAGCACGACGACCTACACAAACGATCAATTTATCGAAAGTTTGTTCTTTGTCTTCGCCGCCTTGGGTATATTTAACAGTCACTTCACGACCATTAACTTCAGTACCTGAAACTTTCGCACCGATACGGATATCCATACCTTGCTTGGTCAATAGTTTTTGGTAGTCTTTTGCCAAAGCTTTGTCAGCCATTGGTAAGAATGCATCCATTGCTTCAAATACAACAACTTCTGCACCTAGACGACGCCATACTGAACCAAGTTCAAGACCAATTACGCCTGCACCAATCACACCTAAACGCTTAGGCACTTCTGGGAATTCTAATGCACCAGTAGAATCAACAATAATGTCTTGATCTACAGGAGCAACAGGAATATTTACAGGAACTGAACCAGTCGCAAGAATCACATATTTAGGCTCTAAAACTTGAGTTTCACCTTCGTGAGAAACGAACTCAACTTTTTTACCTGCAAGTAATTTACCTGTACCTTTTAACCACTCAACACCGTTACCTTTTAATAACTGATCAATACCGCCAGTTAATTGGTCAACGATTTTGTCTTTACGTGCTAATAGCTTCGCAAGGTCAAACTGTACTTCACCTGTGGTGATACCATGATCAGCCAAGTGATGAACCGTATCTTCATAACGATGTGAAGAATCAAGTAATGCTTTAGATGGGATACAACCCACGTTTAAGCATGTACCACCCAAAGATGGTTTACCTTTGTGAATACGTTTTTCGATACACGCAACTTTAAAGCCAAGTTGAGCCGCACGAATTGCCGCTTCATAACCACCTGGGCCACCGCCAATAACAACAAGATCAAATTGTTGAGACATTTTTATCTCCAAAAATGGGCTTAGAGGATCGCTCCAAGCCCACTGATTTATTCTTTAGAATTAAAGGTCAAGGATGAGTTTAGCTGGCTCTTCTAACAATTCTTTGATTGTTACAAGGAAACCTACAGCTTCTTTACCATCAATTAAACGGTGGTCATAAGAAAGCGCTAAGTACATCATTGGCAAGATTTCAACTTGACCATTTACCGCCATAGGACGCTCTTGGATTTTGTGCATGCCCAAAATTGCAGTTTGTGGCGTGTTTAGAATTGGTGTAGATAACAATGAACCGAAAGTACCACCGTTAGTAATGGTGAATGTACCGCCAGTCATATCTTCAATACCTAGCTTACCGTCACGTGCTTTATAAGCATAGTCACGAATACCGTTTTCTACTTCAGCGTAGTTCATGCGGTCTGTATCACGTAATACAGGAACCACTAAACCACGGTCAGAAGAAACCGCTACACCGATGTCGTAGTAACCGTGATATACGATGTCTTCGCCATCAATAGAAGCGTTTACTGCTGGGTAACGTTTCAATGCTTCAGTTGCAGCTTTCACGAAGAAAGACATAAAGCCTAAACGTGCACCATGACGTTTTTCAAATGCGTCTTTGTATTGTGCACGCATTTCCATGATTGGCTTCATGTTCACTTCGTTGAATGTTGTTAACATTGCAGTTTCTTGAGTCGCTGCAAGTAAACGCTCTGCAACACGCTTACGTAAACGTGTCATAGGAACACGTTTCTCGATACGCTCACCTACCGCAACGCTTAATGGCGCAGCTGCAGCAGCAGGTTTAGCTTGATGATTTGCAACATCTTCTTTAGTGATACGACCACCACGACCTGTACCAGAAACGTCTGCAGCATTGATACCTGTTTCAGTCAACGCTTTACGTACTGCTGGTGCTTGGTCAGCAACTGGTTGTGCACGCTCAACAACTGGCGCAGCACCTGCTTCAGTTTTCGCCGCAGCTTGCTCTACTTGTGCTTCAGACTGAACTGCTTGAGTTTGAGCAGCGCCAGAAACAGCACCCGCTTCAAATTGAGCAATTACTTCGTCAGAAAGAACTGTATCGCCTTCGTTTTTGATGATTGCAGAGATTGTGCCATCAGCAGGAGCGACTACTTCCAAAACAACTTTATCGGTTTCAATATCACAGATCACCTCATCACGTGAAACTGCTTCACCTGGTTGTTTGTGCCAAGTTGCAATCGTACCGTCTGCAACTGACTCTGGAAATACCGGTGCTTTAATTTCGGTTGCCATTACTTCGAATCTCCTGTTATTCAGCTACGATCGCAAGCGCGTCATTGATGAGCTGAGCTTGTTGTTTTGCATGCAAATATGGTGAACCACACGCTGGTGCTGCAGATGCTTCACGACCCGCATAACTAATGCGAATCTGTTTACCAGTTTTCATTACGTCATCATATAAACGTGGCGCGATGAATAACCAAGCACCTTGGTTCTTCGGCTCTTCTTGAGTCCAAACTAATTCTTTTACGTTTGGATAAGAAGCAAGAACTTCAGCAAGACGTTGTTCTGGATATGGGTACAACTGTTCAATACGAACAATTGCAGTATTGTTCAATTCTAATTCACGACGCTTTTCAAGCAAGTCGTAATACACTTTACCACCACACAATACCAAACGCGTCACGTCTGATTTGTTGATGTTGTCAATTTCATCAATCACAGTCTGGAATGTACCAGTTGCAAGCTCATCAAGGTTAGACACTGCTAACTTGTGACGAAGTAAAGACTTCGGCGACATGATGATCATTGGCTTACGGATTGGACGAATCGCCTGACGACGTAAAGCGTGGAAAATCTGTGCAGGTGTTGTTGGTGTCATCACTTGCATGTTTTCTTCCGCACAAAGCTGTAAGAAACGCTCTAAACGTGCAGATGAGTGCTCAGGACCTTGACCTTCAAAACCGTGTGGAAGAAGCATCGTTAAACCACACACACGCTCCCACTTGGTTTCGCCAGATGAAATGAACTGGTCGATTACCACTTGAGCACAGTTGGCAAAGTCACCGAATTGTGCTTCCCAAATAATCAAGCTCTTTGGAAGGGTCGTCGCATAACCATATTCAAATGCCAATACTGCCATTTCAGACAATAATGAGTCGTAGATTGCAACGCGTGGTTGGTTCTCTTTGATGTGGCAAAGTGGAATATAAGTTTTACCATCGACTTGGTTATGCAGTTTTGCATGACGGTGCGAGAAAGTACCACGACCAACGTCTTCACCAGTCAAACGAACAAGGTAACCCTCATCCAACAAAGATGCGTAAGCTAAAGTTTCAGCTGCACCCCAGTTTAGTGGCATTTCACCTGTTTGCATTTTCAAGCGATCGTCAATCACTTTGGCAACTTGGCGCTGCATCACGAAACCTTCTGGAAGTTTACGCATGGTTTGACCAAGTTCTTTCAAACGCTCGATAGGGAAAGTTGTATCCCAAACGTCTGTATAGTCGTGACCCAAGTATGGCGACCAATCTACAAACATTTTAGTATTTGGCTCAAGTACCAATGCGTTCGCAACGTGATTACCCGCTTCTAAATCTGCGCGGTAATCTTCAATCATTTGATCTGCTGCTGCGCGATCCAACACACCTTCTTGCACCAATTGGTCAGCATACAAAGTACGTGTAGTGGTCTTTTTGTTGATCACTTGATACATCATTGGCTGAGTTGCTGCAGGTTCATCCGCTTCGTTGTGACCACGACGACGGTAGCAGAACAAATCAATCACAACGTCTTTACGGAATGTATGACGGAAATCGTGTGCCAATTGAGATACAAAAATCACCGCTTCAGGATCATCGCCATTCACGTGGAAAATTGGCGCCTGAATCATTTTTGCAATGTCAGTACAGTATTCAGTAGAACGTGCGTCACGTGGGTCAGATGTTGTGAAACCAACTTGGTTGTTAATCACAATGTGAACTGTACCACCTACGGTATAACCGCGAGTTTGTGACATTTGGAAGGTTTCTTGGTTAACACCTTGACCTGCAAATGCGGCATCACCGTGAACGATTAATGGCAATACATCATCACCACCAATGTCTTTACGACGTACTTGGCGCGCACGTACAGAACCTTCAACCACAGGTCCAACAATTTCTAAGTGCGATGGGTTAAACGCAAGTGCCAAGTGCACTTCACCACCCGGAGTCATCACGTTAGATGAGAAACCTTGGTGATATTTTACGTCGCCAGAACCTTTTTTATGCAAGCTCTTACCTTCAAACTCACCAAATAGGTCTGCTGGGTTTTTACCCATGATATTCACAAGCAGGTTCAAACGACCACGGTGTGGCATGCCAATGACGACTTCTTTACAGCCAACAGCACCCGCACGTTGAATGATTTCATTCACCATAGGGATAAATGATTCACCGCCTTCTACACCAAAGCGTTTCGCACCAACGTATTTATTACCTAGATATTTTTCTAGACCCTCAGCTGCTGTTAAGCGTTCAAGAACGTGTTTCTTTTGATCTGCAGTAAATGTGAACTTACCACGTGCGCTTTCTAAGCGTTGTTGAATCCAGCGTCTTTCTTTGGTATCAACAATGTGCATGTATTCTGCACCAATTGAACCGCAGTAGATCGCCTGCATGGCATCAACCATTTCGCCTAGTGTTGCTTCAGACTTACCAATTTCCAAATTACCTGTATGGAAAACAGTATCTAAATCAGACTTGGTTAAACCATGTGCAGCAAGATCAAGATCTGGCACGTCTTCACGTTTTGCCAAACCTAGTGGATCTAATTTTGCTTTTTGGTGACCACGGTTACGGTAAGCAGCAATCAGTTGCAACACGCCAATTTGACGTTGTTCATGTTCAGAACTCACTGAACCTTGAACAATGGCTTGAACGCGATTTGAATTACGACCTAATAAAAGGAATTGCTCACGTACATTACTGTGTGGTTGATCACCCTTCGGGAATTTATCGAAATATTCGCGCCAATCAGCACCGACTGATTCCGGTGACGTCAAATAATGCTCGTAAAGTTCTTCAATATACGCTGCACTATCAGCGGAAAGTTCAGTGTCAAGACGCAGTGCGTCAGCAACTTCTTGCATTTGTGGACCCATTTCCTATTGCAAAAACATTTTCCAGGATGCTTTTTAAGCAAAACCCATGATTGATAATGTCAAATTGGTAACATGACATTAGTCCCCAGTTGACATATGTCATGAGGCGTTATCACTACATTAGGAAAACCCAATGTCATTTATGAATCATAACGCCCTCATTGGCATCATCACTCATTTATATACTCGACCCAAGCCGAGCAATTTTTTGCAAAATCGTTTTAGAAAAAATAAGTGCTCAGTCTTAGCTTTTCTAATACGACTTTTCTGCAATAGTCCTGATTTAATAACACATCATTTGCACTTAAAATGTTGATAAAATGTACAAAAATTCAACATTTTTCAGATATAGTCATTTGTTAATCGTAACATGATCTCAGAAATGCAATTGATTTTTTTGACACATACCTCCTATAAATTGGCGAAATACACTGATTCTATTTTCATCTAATATATGGTGCTTTATTTAAAAAACAGATGCAATTTAGACCAAAGTCCAACACCGCTATTTCAGATAAAATAAAAGAGAGCACATCTCTCAATCTGCCCTCTCACTTACACGTTACATGATAACATCTAAAAATAAATATTGCAGCTAAACTTGGCATTTGCCCATGCTTTACAACAAAATAGCAGCACTGGATTACAATTGTGTGCAACTTTAGTCGGCTAAATGCTGTTTTTGTCTATTTATCCAACAGTTATACCTAAAAAATATCAAATACTCACTTTTTAATCACTTCTTTGCATGCAACATTTTTCATTTATGTACTCATCAAAAACAAGCAACTTATCACACGACTTTTATCGTAATTTTGGCACAAAAAAAAAGCACACCTAGGTGTGCTTTTTTCAACTGATCACGCAGTCTATTAGCCAGCCATATCTAAAAGCATGTTACGGATGTGACCGATTGCTTTAGTTGGGTTCAAGCCTTTAGGACATACAGATACACAGTTCATAATACCTTTACAACGGAACAAAGAGAATGGATCGTCAAGACGAGCCAAACGCTCTTGAGTTGCAGTATCACGCGAATCGATAATGAAACGATATGCATTCAACAACGCTGAAGGACCCAAGAACTTGTCTGGGTTCCACCAGAATGATGGGCATGAAGTTGAACAACATGCACAAAGAATACATTCATACAAACCATCAAGATGCTCACGCTCTTCTTGAGATTGTAAACGCTCTTTTGGTGGCGCAGGTTGGTTGTTGATCAAGAACGGATGAATCTTGTTATACTGATCGTAGAACTGATTCATGTCTACAACCAAGTCTTTAATTACAGGAAGACCTGGAAGCGGGCGAATTGTGATCACTTCTGGTAAATCGTTTAGGTTCCAAAGACACGCTAAACCATTTTTACCATTGATGTTTACACCATCAGAACCACAAATACCTTCACGACATGAACGACGGAATGTCAAAGATTCGTCTTGTACTTTCAATTCAAGAAGTGCATCAAGCAACATACGGTGCTTATCAGTCAATTCAAGCTTAAAAGTTTGCATGTACGGTGCTTTATCCTTATCAGGATCGTAGCGGTAGATATTAAATGTACGAGTACCTCTACTCATCTTACTTCTCCCAATTAGAATGTACGTGGTTTAGGTGGAATAGCAGCTACAGTAAGCGGCTTGTAACGTACTGGTTTGTACTCAAGACGGTTATCTGTAGAGAACCATAAAGTATGCTTCATCCACTCATCATCACGACGACCATAAGAATAAGTTGGGTGATCTGGTGGTAACTCAAAGTCTACAACCGTATGCGCACCACGACATTCTTTACGTGCAGCAGCTGAGATTAGTGTCGCTTTAGCAACTTCATACAAGTTTTCAACTTCTAATGCTTCTACACGTGCAGTGTTGAATACTTTAGATTTGTCTTTCAAATGAATGTTGCGAACACGTGGCTCAAGCGCAAGAATTTGTTTCACACCTTCATCAAGCAATGCTGAAGTACGGAATACACCTGCGTGGTCTTGAACGATGTTACGAATTGCATCAGCAACTTCTTGAGCGTTTTCACCTGAAGTCGATTCGTCAAGTTTACGAATACGGTTCACAGTATTTTCAAGTACAGTTGTTGGAAGTGGTTCGTACTCACCATCGTGTTGCTTAGTCACATACTCAATGATGTGTTGACCCGCAGCTTTACCAAATACAACCAAGTCAAGCAATGAGTTTGTACCTAAACGGTTAGCACCGTGTACAGATACACATGAACACTCACCAATTGCATAGAAACCTTTTACTGGTTTAGCAAAGTCACGGTCGCCCGCGTTGGTTGTATATGTATCAGTTTCTGCGTTGTAGTTCGCAACCAACTCTTGAGTTTCACGGCTTTCTGGAACAACCACTTGACCATGAATATTGGTTGGAATACCACCCATTTGGTAATGGATTGTAGGAACAACAGGAATTGGCTCTTTAGTACAGTCAACGTTCGCGAATTTCTTACCAATCTCAAATACAGATGGAAGACGCTTCATGATTGTGTCTGCACCCAAGTGCGTCATATCAAGCAAGATGTAGTCTTTGTTTGGACCACAACCACGACCTTCTTTAATTTCTTGGTCCATAGAACGTGATACGAAGTCACGTGGCGCCAAGTCTTTCAAAGTTGGTGCATAACGCTCCATGAACGGCTCGCCTGAATCGTTACGAAGGATACCACCCTCACCACGACAGCCTTCCGTTAACAATACGCCCGCGCCCGCAACACCTGTTGGGTGGAACTGCCAGAATTCCATATCTTGTAATGGAATACCTGCACGCGCAGCCATACCAAGACCGTCACCAGTATTGATATATGCGTTTGTAGATGCACGGTACACACGACCTGCACCACCTGTAGCAAACAATGTCGCTTTCGCTTGGAATACTGCAATTTTACCTGTTTCTTGGTCAATTGCAGTCACACCTAGTACATCGCCAGCTTCGTTACGGATCAAATCAAGAGCAATCCATTCTACGAAGAATTGAGTACCCATTTTCACGTTGCTTTGATAAAGCGTGTGAAGAAGTGCGTGACCTGTACGGTCAGCTGCAGCACATGCACGTGGAACCGCTTTTTCACCGTAGTTTGCAGAGTGACCACCGAATGGACGTTGGTAAATTGTACCGTCTGCGTTACGGTCAAATGGCATACCCAAGTGTTCTAATTCATAAACCACTTGTGGCGCTTCACGCGTCATGAATTCAATCGCGTCTTGGTCGCCCAACCAGTCAGAACCTTTTACTGTGTCGTAAAAGTGGTAGTGCCAGTTATCTTCTTGCATGTTACCAAGAGATGCACCAATACCACCCTGCGCTGCAACAGTGTGTGAACGTGTAGGGAATACTTTGGTCAATACCGCAACTTTCAAACCTGCTTGAGCAAGTTGGTAAGATGCACGCATACCTGAACCACCACCACCAACGATGACTGCGTCAAAGAATTGGTGTGGAATATTTGTATAATCTTCTTTAGGGTTAATCGCGCCCATGATATTTTCCTATCAATTCGCCCAGAAAATCTGGATTGCCCAGATTGCGTATGCAAAAACAGCAATAATCACTGCTGAAGTCAGCACTAGGCGTAAACCTGAAGCTGAAGGACCCATTTGACGAGTAGTCACATAGTCAGTGAATACTTGCCACATACCGATCCAAGCATGTGCAACAAGAGATAAGACTGCCAATAAAGACATAATCTTCATTGGTAATGTCATCATAAAGCCGTACCACTGTTCAAAGTTGAATCCACCGTTAAGAAGAATCCAACCAAATACCACAACGGTATAAACAGCAAGAACAACAGCACTAATACGTTGGATAAACCAATCGCGAGAACCTGAACCCGTTAAACCTGTAGCACTTTTCATTAGATTACAATCCATACAAATGCTGCAACGATACCGATAGCAGACAAGATCAATGAAATAGTAGCTGCAATGCGACCACTTTGCAGTTCTTCTGCAAAACCAAGGTCAGCAAGTAAGTGCTTAACACCAGCAATGAAGTGATAGATTAAGCCGGCTACAAATACCCATACGATAAAGCGCACAAAGAAACCGTTAAAAATTTCTTGAACTTGAGCAAAACCTTCAGGTGAAGACAAAGACTTGTCTAACAACCATAAAAGTACCGGTACGAGTAAAAATACGATGACACCAGAAAGACGGTGTAGAATTGATGCAATAGCCACGGGCGATTTTAAGTTTACTTCTAAAACTTGACCCATGGACAAATTGACAGGTCTGTTGCTTTTCACAGCGGGCATCCTGTAAGTAAAAACTCCATCCGGAGTTTGTTGGAATAAATTCGAAGGAAAGCTGGCATTGTTAGGCAAATTCATGCCTAACCTTAAAACGACACTGAATTATAAAACGTCAACTGTTAAAATACAAACAACTCTACTCGGCTTTTTGGCTAAAAAACCCTTAAATAAGAATCATTAACAAGTATAAAGACAAACCAATTACCATCCACAACCACACAATCAAACATAAATCTATGTTTTTAAATAAATTATTAAAGTGAAAACTCTTGATGACACAATCAGTGGCTTTAGAATATTTAGACTAAAGATAAATTTGTACTTTGTTTTTCAGATGTTCTTCGGGTTTTCACATACTTATATATAAGTAGCAGCACTATATATGTGTGTACTCCACTGTTTGCAGCAATTTACAACCACAACACAAGACTCTTAGATCCAGACAGCCCATCACTTTGCTTTGGTCAAGGTACACCTGATCATGGATTAAACTTTAATGTCGGCACATACCTCAATCTATTTATACAACTTATATTTACTTTAAACACCACACCTAAATAAATATTAAAAATGATAATCATCATGCGAATGAATGACTTATCCAGTATTTTTTGTATCTGTATGGATAAATAACCGCGCTTTATTCACAAAGATTTCATCATTTCCCACTCAAAATATGATGGGTTATGGCTATTTTCAGGAGTTTAATCAGTCATTTTTTGATCAATCAATATCGAATTTAAATACCAGACTTACTGCCTATTACAAACAATCTGACCACCCTACCGTGTATGTAAAAACGTGTAAGTTATGAGAATTAGATAAATTTAAGTATTGGACTGAATCCTGCTAAAGAAATAGCACATCAAAACTAGTATTTAAAATTGCTTACAATTAATCCGTATTGATGATTTTTTTCTGCACATCCGACAAATTTTGACTTATGATACGGCGGCTGTGCTGTGATTTTATTGATTTTTTTACTGGAATTTTTTCGGCTTTTTCTATAAACAGTCGTCTGCTTAATCCATAAGTATAATTGACAAAATTTCAGTACTCTCTAATCTTAGAGCTAATTTTTAATCCGTCTGACTTGCGCATTAAAAGATTGATACTTCGAGTCAGATCAACATTCACCAGGACAGGAGATCTATTGAATGTCTGAAGCAACTGGCAAAAAAGCCGTATTACAGCTTGATGGAAAAGAAATTGAATTACCAATTTACAGCGGCACATTAGGCCCAGATGTAATTGACGTTAAGGATGTGTTGGCGGCAGGTCACTTTACTTTTGATCCTGGTTTTATGGCAACAGCGTCTTGCGAGTCTAAAATTACGTTCATTGATGGTAACAAAGGTATTCTTTTACACCGTGGTTACCCAATTGACCAATTAGCGACTAAAGCTGACTACTTAGAAACTTGCTACTTATTATTAAATGGCGAGCTTCCAACTGCAGAACAAAAAGCTGATTTTGACGCTAAAGTTCGTAACCACACTATGGTTCACGACCAAGTAAAACGTTTCTATAACGGTTTCCGTCGTGACGCTCACCCTATGGCAATCATGGTAGGTGTTGTTGGTGCGTTATCTGCGTTCTATCACAACAACTTAGACATCGAAGATGTTAACCACCGTGAAATCACAGCGATTCGTTTAATCGCGAAGATTCCTACTTTAGCGGCTTGGAGCTACAAGTACACTGTTGGTCAACCATTTGTTTACCCACGTAACGACTTAAGCTACGCAGAAAACTTCTTGTACATGATGTTTGCTACACCAGCAGACCGTGATTACAAAGTAAACCCTGTTCACGCTCGCGCAATGGATCGTATTTTCACGCTTCACGCTGACCACGAACAAAACGCGTCTACTTCAACTGTACGTTTAGCTGGTTCTACTGGCGCTAACCCATACGCATGTATCTCTGCAGGTATTTCTGCACTTTGGGGTCCTGCTCACGGTGGTGCGAACGAAGCTGTTCTTAAGATGCTTGATGAAATCGGCTCTGTAGAACACGTTGCTGAGTTCATGGAAAAAGTGAAGACTAAAGAAGTTAAACTTATGGGCTTTGGTCACCGCGTTTATAAAAACCATGACCCACGTGCAACTGTAATGAAGCAAACTTGTGACGAAGTACTTAACGACTTAGGTATCAACGATCCACAACTTGCACTTGCAATGGAACTTGAGCGTATTGCGTTATCTGATGAATACTTCATCAAGCGTAACTTATACCCTAACGTAGACTTCTACTCAGGTATCATCCTTAAAGCGATTGGTATCCCAACAGAAATGTTTACTGTAATTTTCGCACTTGCACGTACAGTTGGTTGGATCAGCCACTGGTTAGAAATGCACAGCGGTCCTTACAAAATCGGTCGTCCTCGTCAGCTTTACACTGGCCACACTCAACGCGACATCAACCGTTAATTCGGTCTGCGTTGTAGCGTGTAAAACGACACGACAAAAAAACCACCTTCGGGTGGTTTTTTTATTGCTTTTATTTAGCTCACCAAACTCATTTCTGTTTGGTTTGTCCTAAACCACAACCAAAACGTAAAATAAAATTTAGATCATTGCGGATTTAGGCTATATTTTTGATGTCTGCCACTTACGACTCATTTCCATGCTACAACTGCATTTATTCATTCTCAGCTTATTGATGCGACTGCTCAAACTAGATCAGTTTAGATGTCGAAGCCTAACTGCAATGGAAATACAGTTGTGCCAATCTGTGTTTGGCAATCTGATTGACTACAGCCAAGTCAAAGTTATGAACCATCCTTATTTGCCTTGGCAGCCACAGCACATTTTTATGGCCCCCTGTGGCTATATTCATGTGCGTAATCGGCATTATCTAGCCGACTACAGCCAAGCACACCGTGGCTATCAAGCGATCTTTATTCATGAGATGGCGCACATTTTACAGCATCAACATCACATCAATGTCTTACTGCGTGGTGCGGTATTGCAAACCGCGTATTTTTTGAGTTTTAAGCGTTACAATCCATATCATTATCGCTTAATTGAAGCGAAACCTTTTTTTGCTTACAACATTGAGCAACAAGGTGAAATTGCCAAAGATATTTTTCTTAAAAAAATAGACAATATTATTTTAAACAGCCCGCACCGCTCGACTTAGCTCACTCATCTTGGTACATGCTTATTTCACGAAAAACACATGCATCATACAACCTAAAAATATAATGCTTTTCAAATAAATAGCATAAAAATTCTGTCACATTTCAATGATATTCTTGCAGACAAGACAATAAAGTGTATTCGATGCTAGCATCTATTCTAAATTAAGATAAAATAGCAAAAGTCTCCATTTTTGCACTGCAAAATAAGATCTTTATCTGTTAGATAATAAATGGTTTTTATTTGTGCCTTTCGGCAGTCGTTTAATCCACAATACACTACGCTGAAATTTTTATAACAATAATCATCAGCCACTTACGTGTATTCTACACCTATAGGAATAGGACTTAATTTAAATGAAATCTTTTAAAATTGCCCTTGCACAGTTCTCTCCACACATTGGCAATCTCGAAGCAAACGCGCAAAAAATGCTTGAACAAGCAAATGAAGCGAAAAAACAACATGCAGATTTGATTATTTTTCCTGAACTTTCAATTTTGGGCTACCCTGCAGAAGATTTATTACTGCGCCCAAGCTTGAATCAACGCACACAACAAGCATTTGAACAATTACGTGAAATTAAAGATATTGTTTTAGTTTTCGGCTTTGTCAATGAAACTGAAGATGGTCAGCGCTTTAACTCGGCTGCCGTCATGAAAGATGGCAACATCTTAGGTATTTACAACAAGCAAAATTTACCAAATTATGCTGTATTTGATGAAAAACGCTATTTTGATGAAGGTCATCAACACTTAGTTTTTGAATACCTTGGTCATAAATTTGGCGTTTTGATTTGCGAAGATTTATGGTCTTTGCCAACCGTGCAGCAATTGGCACAGTTGAATGTAGAAACTGCATTGGTCTTGAACGCATCGCCTTATGAAGTGGGTAAACCGCAGCATCGTGTACAGACCATGACCGAACTTGCAAAACAATTACATCTCAATGTGGTGTATGTAAACCAAGTTGGCGGTCAAGATGATTTAATCTTCGATGGTACGAGCTTTGTGATTAACCAAGCAGGCAATGTTGCATTACAAGCCCCAACCTACCAAGAAGGTTTATTCTACGCAGAATATGACGCTGCACAGAAGCACTTTAAAACTGCCGAAATTAGCCCAGCTTTAGACACCCTTGCAGAAATCTATCAAGGTTTAGTGCTCGCAACCCGTGACTACGTGCAACGCTCTGGCTTCCCTGGTGTAATTCTTGGCTTGTCGGGCGGAATTGATTCAGCGCTCACTCTTGCTATTGCGGTTGATGCAATTGGTGCAGATAAGGTACAAGCGGTAATGATGCCGTACACTTATACCGCGCAAATTAGTGTGGAAGATGCTGCAGAGCAAGCCAAAACTTTAGGCGTGACTTTTGGTATTGCTGAAATTCACCCGATCGTAAATAGCTTTATGCAAACGCTGTATCCTTTCTTTGGTAACAGCCCTAGCGACACCACAGAAGAAAATTTACAAGCTCGTGCACGCGGCACAATCTTAATGGGTCTGTCGAATAAGTTTGGTAACCTCGTGCTTTCTACAGGTAACAAATCTGAGTTAGCAGTTGGTTACTGCACGCTTTATGGCGATATGGTCGGTGGTTATGCGGTACTCAAAGATGTGTACAAAACCATTGTGTTTGAATTGGCAAAATACCGTAACAGCATCGCTGATACTCCTGTGATTCCTGAACGTGTGATTACCCGCCCACCTTCAGCAGAATTACGTCCAGACCAAAAAGACCAAGATTCTTTACCACCATACGAAGTGCTCGATGCGATTTTGTATGCGTATATTGAAGAAGATCAAAGCCAAGAAGATATCATTGGCAAAGGCTTTGAACGTGCGATGGTTGAGAAAGTCATTCAATTGGTTGATCGCAACGAGTACAAGCGTCGCCAAGGTGCATTAGGACCACGTATTAGTTCACGCGCTTTTGGTCGTGAACGTCGCTATCCGCTCGTCAATGGTTGGAAAGCAGGGATTTAACGCTAAAGCATTGCTTAAACAAAGATACAAAAAAACCAAGCTACGGCTTGGTTTTTTTGTACCTGCCATTAAACCAATGCTGCAAAAAGTAGCCTAAAATTTTGACATAAAAAAAAACCAAGCTGAGAGCTTGGTCTATAAAAATGGTGGCTATGACGGGACTTGAACCTGTGACCCCCGCATTATGAGTGCGGTGCTCTAACCAACTGAGCTACATAGCCATAAACTGTGTGCGCATTATCTAAACTTAGCCCTGCATCGTCAAGTATTTTAATTTACAAACGCTCACAGTTTAAGCAAAAACAGTGCAATTTGTTTAATTTTAATCAAATTACTATTTTCTTACGGAGATTCTTAAATATTTGCAGCAAAATCTATATCAAGTCACACAGAAAAAAGAGAATAAATTCAACCATGATCTTGAAGTCTATAATACTGAGTAGCCTTGTTGTTGGCTTAAGTTCCTGCGCTTTGGTTTCACCTGTTTTTGTAGATTACAACGGCGTACGGCGTGATGTTGCGCAATTTATCAATTCTAAAATGAGTTATAGCATCGCAGACCGACGTGTTTTGGTTGCTTATGCCAAAGGACAGCAAAAGATTTTAACGGCGCATCAACTGAATGCTGCAGCGCAGCAACAACTGGCTTATGAGCGTGCTGTAGGGCGTTATTGTGCATCACAACACATTTCGCTAAAAAAATTAAATCAGGTCGATGCCAAAATTTTTGCTCACTCTGATCAACAAGCCAATTGGCAACAGATTCAAAACCTACAAATGCAGATTCAACTGGATACAGCTCAAATAGATTGCACAGACAAATTTTAAACAAAAAAAAGACCACGTTAGTGAACGTGGTCTGAAAAATGGTGGCTATGACGGGACTTGAACCTGTGACCCCCGCATTATGAGTGCGGTGCTCTAACCAACTGAGCTACATAGCCAAAAACTGTGCGCGCATTATCTGCTGTAATCTAGGTAACGTCAAGCCTTATCACGCATCAATTGCTTAAAATTTGGTGAAGTGAACCGATAAGCCGGGTTCTGTCGAGAACGATCATTCCTCTAGGCGTACAATCACTCATACGCTCAAGCGACCTACCCGAATCCAGTACGGGCCGTACCTCAGGATTCCTATTTGGTCTTGCTTCTGGTGGGGTTTACCATGCCATGAACTGTTACCAGCCATGCGGTGCGCTCTTACCGCACCCTTTCACCCTTACCTTCAATTTCTTCCGAAAAAGAAACCATACGAAGGCGGTCTACTCTCTGCTGCACTTTCCGTCGGCTCACGCCGCCCAGGCGTTACCTGGCACCCTGCCCTATGAAGCCCGGACTTTCCTCCCCTGTTTCAGTCACGGAGACCTCCACAGCAGCGATCGTCTGGTTCACTTCGAAGGCGCATCTTAGCAAAATTATAAGTTAATTGCTTGCGCTTTTTTGAGCAATCAGTTTTTTATATTTTTCCAGCAATTGTTCCTGTGTTTCTACATGCTCTGGATCGAGCGGAATACAATCGACTGGGCAAAATAACTGACACTGCGGCTGCTCGTGATGTCCTACACATTCAGTACATAATGCTGGATTAATCTCATAAATCAGCTCACCCATATAAATTGCCTCATTTGGGCATACAGGTTCACAGACATCACAGTTAATACATTCATCGGTAATATATAAAGACACGCTACCAACCTTGTCGTAATTTACGCTCAAAGGCTTCGACCACAACAGGTGCAACAAATTTAGTCACATCACCTTTTAAGCGTGCAATTTCACGAACTAATGTAGAAGAAATAAATGAATATTGCTCTGAAGGAGTCAGAAATACCGCTTCATATTTCGCATCTAATTGACGGTTCATATTTGCCAACTGAAATTCGTATTCAAAATCTGAAACAGCACGCAAACCACGCAAAACTGCAGTCGCATTTTGCTCACGGAAAAAATTAACCAATAAACCATCAAATCCGACAAATTCAACATTAGGCAAATGCTTTAAAGATGCCTGTGCCAATTCCACACGCTCTTCCAAAGTAAAAATTGGATTTTTATGATGTCCAATGGCAATTGCGACCACGACTTCATCAAACATTTTTGCAGCACGTGTCACCAAGTCAATATGACCATTAGTAATCGGGTCAAAGGTGCCCGGATAAATTACGCGAGTTTTAGACATCCATTATGCTCTAGTTGGTTTTGTCAAAGTTAGTTTAACAAATACAAAAAATTTTAGTGAACAAAGTCTACCAAATTATGAAATATCAAAGCAGTTTAGCCAACAGTTGTGATGATTTTGATTTGTCAGCAAGCCTTGGTTTGAGGCACAATAGTCATAAGTTTGGAAGTAATTGAATATGGCGAAGCTAACTGTAGTTAAAAAAAATACGGGCGGAACAATTGCACAGAATAAACGTGCACGCCACGATTATTTTATTGAAGAAAAATTTGAAGCAGGACTTTCTTTGCAAGGTTGGGAAGTCAAATCTTTGCGCGCAGGACGTATGACTATTACCGAAAGTTATATCCTGTTTCGTGACAATGAAGCCTTTTTATTTGGTGCACAAATTCAACCACTCTTGTCGGCTTCAACGCATGTAGTGCCTGAAGCGACCCGTACCCGCAAACTCTTACTTTCACGACGTGAAATTGAAAAGTTGATGGGTGCAGTCAATCAAAAAGGTTATTCTTGCGTACCTTTAGCATGTTATTGGAAAGGCCCTTTAGCGAAGCTTGAAATTGCTTTGGTGAAAGGTAAACAATTGCACGATAAACGCGCTTCTGAAAAAGACCGCGATTGGCAGCGTGATAAAGCACGTTTGATGCACAAATAATTTTGCACATTCCGCCCATAAAAAATGCTCGAGATCAACATCGAGCATTTTTTATGGAAGTTGTAAAACTAAAAATGCTTAGTCTTTAAGTTTTAATTCCACCAAATATTTACCAAATTTGACTGCAGTTTCCAAATCACCTTCGGGTGGCGTAACTTCAACACTGGCATTATCAGACTGCGTCATTAAACCCAAAAAGCTCGACATGCGGTTAATATCGTGTGGACTACGCCCTGTCGGCATAAACGGTAAACCTGACCACAACATGCCATGCTGCATCGCAAATAAATTAATTTGTTGCAGCACCGCCAGTTTATCGCCACTTAAACCACCGCCATTGGTAAAACCTGCCGCCAGTTTGCCCTGCCAAGTTCTGGCCAACCAACGCTTAGACGATTGCTCCATAAACTGTTTTAAAGCCGAAGTAATGCTGCCCATATAAGTTGGACAGCCCATAATGATAATATCGGCTTGATCTAGGCTATCCCATTCAATTTCAGCCACATCCATCAAAGTCACCTGAGCATCCATTTGCGCAGCACCTTGTGCAATATGCTGTGCCACCTTAGCAGTATGACCATAAGGACTGTGATAAACCACCGCCACACGAATAGCAGCGCAAGAAGATGTTGAATGAGTCACTGACATGAGAATGTTTAAAACCAAATAATTAAGTCAAGTTTAACACTAAGCCTGCATAAACACGAATGTTGCCATACGTCCTGTACGTGCTTGACGGCGGTAAGAATAGTAATCATCGGCTTGTTGATACGAGCACTGATCACCGCCCAAGACCGTTGTAACACCATGCTGCTGCAAAATAAAACGCGCGATCGCATACAAGTCAGCGAGATATTTACCTTGCTGCTGCCCTGCAATAAAAGCCGTGTCTAATTCAGGATATTTATCGCAAAATGCCTGTTTCACCTCAGCCCCAACTTCAAAACACGGCTGACTAATAGCCGCACCCAACCACGCCCATGTTGGAGCACTTTGCATTTCGGCGATGGTGTTTTCGATAATACCGTTGGCAAGACCACGCCAGCCTGCATGCAGATTCGCAACCTCAGTGCCTTCGGCATTGCCCAAAACCACAGGTAAACAGTCTGCGGTCATCATCATTAAAGCATGCGCTTTACGCTGAGTGACCAAACCATCGCCTTCTAAAGCTTCACAAGTGATTTGCTCATTAATGGTCTGACACAACACGCTATGTGTTTGCGTCATCCACGTCATTTTATCGACCCCATATTCAGCAAACTCTGCCAGTAAACTCATACGATGCTGCTGCACACGCCATGCATCATCCTGCACATGCAGCGCCAGATTAAAACCAGATACATCGGCACAGTCTGTCGCTAAAGCTTGCACATGTTGTATGCGGGTTTGCCCAACATACACACCTGCAGGTAATCCTTGAACAAATTGCATAAATCTATCCTTAGTCGTTTTCTGGCATTGCCGTATCTGAGTTGATCTTGTTAATGCTGTCTATGCAACAATTAATAGGCAGCATTTTCACTGCGTAACACGTCTACCAATTGTTTAAAGTCTTCAGGCCACGGCGCTTCAAACATCATTTCTTCTTGAGTACGTGGATGCACCAAACCGAGTTTGACGGCATGTAAGGCCTGACGTTTAAAGTTACGCAAGGTATCGTTTAATAATGCCGATGCGCCTGCTGGCACACGTACACGTGGCGTATAAACAGGATCGCCAACCAAACCATAACCAATATAACTTAGATGCACACGAATTTGATGAGTACGTCCAGTTTCCAAACGCGCCTGAACACGGGTGAAATGCTGAAAGCGTTCTTTAACATTGTAATGTGTGACGGCGTCTTTGCCGCCCGGCAAAACAGCCATTTTCACTCGATCTACAGGATGGCGTTTAATCGGCTCATCGACAGTGCCTCCCGCAATCATGTTGCCGTACACCACCAAGTCGTATAAACGATAAACTGACTTTTTTGAAAGTTGCTTGGTCAAGGCAAACTGTGCTTCCAGATTTTTGGCAACCACCAATAAACCCGACGTATCTTTATCAATACGATGCACCAAACCTGCACGAGTTAACTCTGCCGATTTTGGATAATGATGCAGCAAGGCATTTACCAGAGTTCCAGAGCTATTTCCCGCCCCCGGATGCACCACCATGCCCACAGGTTTATTAATCACCATGATGTCATCATCTTCATAAATAATATCCAGTGGAATATCTTCAGGCAGGCTGCGGGTTTGCGCTTCAAGCTCGACTTCTAGGGTAAGAAGCTCATCACCTTCACACTTATATTTAGGTTTGACCGTGTTACCATTTACCAACAAATGACCGTCTTTGAGCCACTGTTTTAGCTTTTCACGTGAAAATTCACTCCAAATGATGGCTGCAACTTGGTCGATACGTAGTCCTAAGTGGCTGTCATCCAATTGAAATTGCAACGATAAACGTGTTGCAGTTGAGTCTGAAGTATGGTTATCTGCATCCTCAGCATCTTCAAGTAAATTGAACTCAGTTTCAGGTAAATTGGAATGGGTAGATTGTGCTTGACTCATTTGCTCATTCAGACAAAAGTGGTTTAATAGCGCAATTGTAGCTCATTGCCCGTATTAACAGAGGAATTTTTATGTCGCTACCACGTTATAAAATAACAATGCTTGCTCTTTCACTCGGCGTTGCGTCTGCAATTGTGGGCTGTAGCAGCAATCCAAAAAAAGAAGTGGTCGATACTGGTCCGCAATCTAGCGAACAGGTTTATATTGAAAAAGCAGAAAAAGCACTGGATCGTGGTCAATACACCGATGCCGTTAAGCATCTTGAAGCTTTAGAAACCTATTATCCAACGGGTGATTATGCGCAGCAAGCGCAGCTTGAATTGTTGTATGCAAAATTCCAGCAAAAAGATTATGAAGGCGCAATTGCTGTTGCAGATCGTTTCATCCGCATGAACCCGCAGCATCCTAAAGCCGATTATGCCTACTATGTACGTGGTGTGGCGAATATGGAACAAAACTATGATGGTTTGTTGCGTTATACCTCGCTCAAGCAATCACACCGTGATGTTAGCTATTTAAAATTGGCGTATCAAAACTTTGTCGATTTTATCCGTCGCTATCCATCAAGCACTTATGCGGTAGATGCTGCACAGCGCATGCAGTTTATTGGTCAGGAACTGGCGGAAGCCGAAATGAATGCGGCACGTTATAACATTAAACGTAAAGCATGGGTGGCTGCAGTAGAGCGTTCATTGTGGGTAGTTGAGCATTATCCGCAAACTCCGCAAATTCCAGAAGCGTTGGCAACGGTGGCTTATGGTTATGGCAAACTGGGCGATCAAGCCACAGCTCAACAATATATTGATGTGTTGAAACTGAACTATCCAAATTTGGTTAAAGCAGATGGTAGCGTGAATTTACGTGCTGCCCGTCATGACGCAAGCTGGATTAACCGTGCAACTTTGGGTATTTTCGGACGTGAAGCGCAAAGCAGCACCGAAGCACAACAGTCAGATACTAAAGCACAAGCAGAGCCATCACGCAGCCTCACCAACCGTTTGAGTTTTGGCTTGCTCGATCGTCCAAAATCTCAAAACGACAGCACTGAATAAAACCATTCCGACTGATTTTTCAGTTTTGAAAAATGCAAAGGGCAAGTTATGATACTTGCCCTTTGTTCTTTTATGGGCTTGTTTCCTGTCCTAGAAAAAGATACAAAAGAGAATACTCATTGAGTCAATCAGCACAGTCTGATGTATTCAACCTGTTCGGCGAACCTTTCACTACCAAGAGATAACAGACAAAACCGTATGGCCATTCCACAGCACACGATTGATCAAATTTTAGATCGCACTGATATTGTCGATCTGATTAGTCAGCGCGTGAAATTAAAAAAAACTGGTCGTACCTATTCGGGCTGCTGCCCGTTCCATCAGGAAAAAACCCCGTCTTTTCACGTTTACCGTGACAAGCAGTATTATCATTGCTTTGGCTGTCAGGCAAATGGTAACGCCATCCGTTTTTTAATGGATATTGATAACCGCAATTTTGTAGATGTCATGAAAGACTTGGCCAGTCAAACAAGCATCGAACTCCCAAAAGATCAGCACGACAATAAAAAACTCTCTTATAAACGTGAAGCCAAAAAGCCAACACCGATAGCTCAACCCAAACCAACAGCAAAAGACCAGAATGAAACTTCTGCAGCTCAAACCACATCAAGCGAACATACTTTTGAAGCTTCTGGCATCGACTTTGATCCTTTTGCCGAGTTTCAAAGTGCTGAATACGCAAACTCGGAATTTCAGAACTCGGAATTTCAAAACAATGCCGACCCGTTTGCAGGTTTTGAGCAATGGGACACCATGCAGGACACACCTGCACAAGAAGGCAACTTATACGACTTGCTAGAAAATATAGCGCAATATTATGAGCAGCAATTGCCGCACAGCCCTGCCGCGCAACAGTATTTTCAAAAACGTGGTTTAACCGCACAAACCTTGCAGTTTTGGCGCTTGGGTTACGCACCCGAAGATTGGCAGCATTTAGAAAAAGCCTTTCCGCAAGACATTGCAGGTTTAAAACTGCTAGGCTTAATTCGTACCAGTGACAAGGGACGTGACTTCGATTTATTACGTGATCGGGTGATTTTTCCAATCCGTGACAGCAAAGGACGTGTGGTCGGCTTTGGTGGTCGCGCACTTAATGATGAAATCAAACCCAAATACATCAACTCGCCCGATTCGGAAGTGTTTCATAAAAACCAATTGCTCTATGGTTTATATGAAGGACGCAAACAAAAAGCCCAAGATTATTTAATGGTCGAAGGCTATATGGATGTGATTGCCTTGCAGCAATACGGCATTCATGGTGCTGTAGCGACACTCGGTACAGCCAGTAATACCGATCATTTAAACATTCTATTCCGCCAAAACAACCGCATTACCATCGCGTTTGATGGCGATGCCGCAGGTCAAAAAGCCGCACGTCGTACACTGGAAATTGCACTGCCTTTGCTCAATGATGGACGTGAACTGAAGTTCTTTGTTTTACCCAATGAGCACGACCCTGACTCACTTATTCGTCGTGAAGGCATCGAAAATTTCCGACGTTTATTAGATCAAGCACCTTTGCTATCAGATTTTGTCTTTGCGCATCTCACCCAAAACCATAATATCAGTACCCCTGAAGGCAAAAGTCAGGTCATGGGTGAACTGCGGCAGTTGACCGAACTTTTGCCCAAAACGGGTTCTTATCGCTATTTGCTGCAACAGTTTTTCCGTGAAAAGTTAGGCTTTAACCGTAAATGGCAGGCACAGACCAATAACGATGCATCTTTAAGTTTTAGCACCAAAGTCGATGCCGAAGAATATGTGATTGCGATTCTAATCAATCACCCGTATTTGTATATTCACTTTGAACCGTTACGTGCGCTGATTCCAAATGATCATCTGCTACACCAAATCTTAAATATTTTAAATACTATTTTTGATGATCTACCCGATGATCCTGAACAAGCCAAATATTATATTTTGGGTGCATGCTCAGCGTATCACTATGAATTACAGCGCATTTTACAACAAGCCAATGTCAGTGATTACACGACTTCTCCTGAACACGTCGATAAATTGGCGCAGGATTTTTCGACCAAATTGCAATACGACTGTTTACAGCAAAAAATTCGCTCCAAAAAATTCAGCAGTATTGAAGAAATGAAGCGATTGAAACATCAAATTTATGAAATTGATAAAAAAAGATCGCTGACCTTGTTAGAGGAATAAGCGATCTGGTCTGATTAGATTAAGTTTGTATCGTCAAAAATCTTTTTTGTAAATCACGTTAATCTTACTTATTTGCGACGACGTTTGGCAGTCGCTGCTAAATTTTCCTGCATAAACTCAAAACATTCAGGCTCATCACCTTTGGCTGCTTCACGCAATAAAATAGAAGTTGGATGCAGCAGTTTTTGGGTTAAACGATAGGAAAATTCTTGCATAACTTGTGCAGCATCTTCACCTTTGGCAATACGCGCCATCGCCAAATTTAATTCTTCCTGACGCAAGCTTTCGCCATGTTCACGGTAAGCATGAATGGTCGCACCTGCTTGCTGAACTTTTTGATGGGTCACCAACTCAGTCACAAGCTGATTGACCATTAGCTCTGCTTCCACAGCCGCCTGACGACGCTGCGCCAAGTTTTCATCAATCACGCTTTGCAGGTCATCGACCCCGTACAAATACACGCCATCCAAATTTTCAATTTTAGGATCAATATCACGTGGTACGGCCAAATCGACCAACAACATTTGCTGATAGCGACGTTTCTTTAACGCTGCTTTCACTTCAGGATAAGCAATCACCTGATGCAAACTACCCGTACAGCTTGAAATTACATCAGCGCGGTGTAAATTGGCTGCTAACTGATCAAATTCAATAATTTCAACTTCAACCCGATGCGCAATTTCTTGTGCCAAAGTTTCGGCGCGGGCGCGGGTACGGTTACAAATTAAAATTTTAGCGACGCCCATCTCAGCTAAATGCTTCGCTACAAGGCTATTCATTTCGCCTGCTGCCACCACCATCACGGTTAGTTTTTCAGGATGGCTAAATACTTGTAACGCCAGTTGCGCAACCGCATAACCCATAGACACGGCATGGCTGCCTACGGCAGTTTCTGAACGTACCCGTTTGGCAGCATAAAACGCATATTCAAAAATTCGGTTGAGTTGTTGCGAAACCGTATGTGAGTCTTTGGCTAAAGACAGCGCAGTTTTGACCTGACCTAAAATTTGCGGCTCACCCAACATGAGTGAATCTAGCCCACTGGCTACGCGCATTAAATGCGACACCGCCTGTGCATTTTCATAACGATAAACATGACGACTCAATTGCTTCGCATCAATACCATTGACGTGTGCAAGCCAATCCAACACCTGTTCTGGATGTTCAGACATGGCGTAGACTTCGGTACGGTTGCAGGTAGACACCACCACCAAATCATTCAGTTCGGGATGTTGGCTTTGCTCAGCAAGTAAGGCACTTAACTTTTCTGGGTTAAATGCAATTTGCTCGCGCAACTCTACAGAGGCGGTTTGATGGTTGACACCCAATGCAAAGAAAGACATATCAGATCATCATTTCGCTAAATTTATGCTATTGTGCAATAACGGTGTCATAAAAAGCATTACTTGGATCAAGAAAAATTGCGTCAAACAAATAGCCGACCATACGGCGCGACAATTAAGCAATATTCTACCACATTCTTACTGGTCGGTAGCATGGCTTCAGTTGCTCATCTTAGAGCATCTGAAGAAATTTATCATGCAAATTCAAATTATAATGCGGTAAAACAAACCATGGTGGCAGAATTTGCCTTGGCTTATGGCGATATTCCAACTGCATTACACAACTACACGGTCTTGGCAATTAAGAACAATTCGACTTCCATTAAACAACGCGCCCTGAATATTGCCATTGAACAAAATGACCTACGTGCCGCATTAGATATTGCAACACATTGGGTGGTACAAGAACCATCCGATGTCCCTGCACTGTTTTATTTGGCGCACATTGCACTCAAAGCGCATGAATATGACTTGGCTGCAGAAACCTTAGATAAAATTCTAAATATTGATGCCACGGCTGACTTAGAACAAATTTTGGCGGGAATTTCCCCTGAATCTGTAGAAGACCGTGAATTTCTGATTCAAGCCCTGCGCACCAGCAAAGCCAAAGACAATCCATCTATTTTGGTATTGATTGCAGGTTTAAAAGCGCAAAATGGACAATATCAAGCCGCGCTCGATACCATTAACCGAGCGCTGCGTAAACGCCCGAAAGTCACTGGCTATATTTTAATGAAAGCCAATTTGTTGAGCGTACTTGGCAATGAAGAAGAAACGGCAGCTTGGTATGCAAAATCTAGCCGTAAGCACAACAATAACTTTGAAGTCCGTTTAGCCGAAGCCAAATATCTGGTCAAAAAAAATGAAGCCACTTTGGCGCTAACAAAGCTAGAAGCTATTTTAAAAAAATGGCCTACGGAAGATGAAGCCTTATTTATTGCAGGTTTGACCAGTATTGACTTAAAACAATACGAAAAAGCCGAAAAGTATTTGGTAGAGCTACGCTATTCGGCACAATATCAAAACGAAGCCTATTTTTATTTAGCGGTCAATGCCGAACGTAAACAGCACTTTGAAACAGCCAAAGCCTATTATCGTTTGGTGGATGGTAGCCTCTATACGGTTTCACGTCGCAACATGATCAGTATTTTTGCCCAGCAAGATAAACTGAACGATGCCCTGCGCTTTTTAACGCAGGAACGGGTCAACTATCCGCAGCATGCCAGTTTTTTATATCAGGCACAGGCCGATATTTTAAAACGCATGGACAATAAAAAAGCAGCTCTGCGTTTGTTAGATGAAGCCATCAAAAACCTGCCCGATGATCCTGACCTGATCTATTCAGAAGTCTTACTGCTCGATGCACATCAGGAAAAAGACAAACTGGATCAACTGCTCACCAAGTTACTGGAAATTGAGCCGAACAGCCCAACCTATTTAAATGCCTACGCCTATACCCTTGCACTGCAAAATCGCCGTTTGGATGAAGCACGTCGCTATGTAGAACAAGCACTTGTGTTTGCACCTGAACAGGCCTCTATTTTAGATACTTTAGGTTATGTCAGCTATTTGCAAAATGACTACACCGCTTCGGCACAAGCTTTAGAAAAAGCTTACACCCTGAGTCATAGTGCCGCGATTGGCTCACGTTATGCAAAATCGTTGTATATGCAAGGCGATATTCAAAAATTCAGCCAAGTGTTACAACAATTACAACAAAATCATCCGAATGATCCGCAATTGCAACAATTAAATTCGCTATTGTTACCGCAGCCAGTTAAAAGAGTTAAATGATTCATGCGTTTATTTTCAAAATTAGGATTAACCCTTTTTGCCACCAGTAGCCTTGTACTGACAGGTTGTCAGCCTTTCGTACAAAAACCAGCCAACATTTCACAGCAAGTTGAAGCCGAAAATCAATTTAACCTACAAGGCAAAATTGGTGTGCGCACTCCGCAGCAATCTGGCAGTGCCTTTTTTACTTGGGTACAGCAGCAACAGCAGTTTGATATTGAACTGAGCGGCATTTTGGGCGTTGGTAAAACGCAAATTAGCGGACAACCAGGACAAGTCACCCTCAACAGTGCCAAAACAGGGATAATTTATGCCGAAAGTCCTGAAGAACTGTTAGAACAAGCCACAGGTTGGCAAGCGCCCATCACCCACTTGGTCGATTGGGTACAAGCCCGACCTGCAACGGTCAATGCCCAAATTCAAAAAGACCCCCAACAGCGCCCAACTCAATTTATTGAAGATGGTTGGACAGTCGATTTAAGCTATAACGACAGTGCCAGTTTGCCAAACCGCCTGATTTTGAAACAGGCACTTGAATCAGGGCAAGAAAACCGTATTACAATGCTCATCCAAAATCGTTAATCACTTGCCAAGTTTAGCCATGATTCGTGTACCCTCACCTGCCAAATTAAATCTGTTTTTGCACATTACTGGGCGTCGTGACAACGGCTACCATGAATTGCAGACTATTTTTCAACTGATTGATTTATACGACTGGCTAGAATTTGAAGTCAATGCTACGCAGACCGTTCAAATTCAGGGTTTAAATAGTGTCGATTTAGAGCAAAACCTGATTTACAAAGCCACGCAAATTTTAAAACCCTACGCGAAACAAGCCACAGGTTTAAATATTGCAATTGAGAAGCACATCCCTATGGGTGCAGGGCTTGGCGGAGGTTCATCCAATGCCGCGACCACTTTAATTGTGGTCAATCAACTTTGGCAATGTGGCTTGGATACTCAAAAACTAGCTGAACTTGGTTTACAGCTCGGAGCAGATGTACCGATCTTTGTGCATGGTCGTAATGCATGGGCAGAAGGCATTGGTGAACAGTTAACATTCATAGACTTAGCCCCAAAACAATATATTGTGTTAAAACCTGACTGTTTTATCAGCACTCAACTACTTTTTTCACAAAAAACATTGACAAGAAACACGAAGCCCACTAAATTCTGCGGCTATCAGATAAAGCCATCTGACTTTGGAAATAATTTTGAGCCTGTGGCGCGAAATTTATACCCCGAAGTTGATGAAGCAATGCGTTATTTAGACCAGTTTGGTCAAGCAAAGCTTACAGGTACAGGTGCTTGTGTCTTTACTGAAGTGACTGCAGAAATGAATGTAGACGACATTTTGGCACACTCACCATGTACTGCGTACGTTGTGAACAGCCTAGATGAATCTCCATTACGACATTTCACAGTACAATAGGGGTATCGCCAAGTGGTAAGGCACCGGTTTTTGATATCGGCATCCGTTGGTTCGAATCCAGCTACCCCTGCCATCTCTTTCACCTGTAGATTACTGTATTAGGGGTATCGCCAAGTGGTAAGGCACCGGTTTTTGATATCGGCATCCGTTGGTTCGAATCCAGCTACCCCTGCCATCTTACAGTGATCAAATCTAGGGGTATCGCCAAGTGGTAAGGCACCGGTTTTTGATATCGGCATCCGTTGGTTCGAATCCAGCTACCCCTGCCATTTTCTCGCATTAGACAGAACCCCCAATATTACCGCTATCCTGTTAATTTACCTTGACAGAACGCAGTAAAAATATTAAAGTTCTGCCGCATTAGGGGTATCGCCAAGTGGTAAGGCACCGGTTTTTGATATCGGCATCCGTTGGTTCGAATCCAGCTACCCCTGCCATCTATTCCTACATACACCAACCGCCAAGGGTGCTTCATGCCCAATCTTGTCGTTTTTAGTGGAACCGCGCATCCACAATTCGCTCAAAAAGTCGTAAGCCACTTGCACATTCCTTTAGGTGCTGCATCAGTTTCTACCTTCTCTGATGGTGAGATTGCTGTAGAGATTACCGAGAATGTCCGTGGTAAAGACGTATTTATCGTACAACCTACTTGTGCGCCAACCAATGACAACCTCATGGAAATCTTGGTGATGGCTGACGCGTTGCGTCGAGCAAGTGCAGGTCGTATTACTGCTGTTATTCCTTACTTCGGTTATGCCCGCCAAGACCGTCGTCCTCGTTCTACACGTGTTCCAATTACCGCTAAAGTGGTTGCAGATATGCTCACCACTGTAGGGATTGACCGTGTGGTGATGATTGACTTGCACGCAGACCAAATTCAAGGTTTCTTCGACATCCCTGTAGACAACATTTATGGTACGCCTGCGTTATTGGCTGACCTGCGTCAACAGTCACACGACAACCTCATGGTGGTTTCACCAGACGTTGGTGGTGTGGTTCGTGCGCGCGCTGTTGCAAAACAAATGGGTGATATTGATCTTGCAATTATCGATAAACGTCGTCAAAAAGCGAATGAATCACAAGTGATGCATTTGATTGGTGATGTAAAAGATCGTGACTGTGTCATTGTAGATGACATGGTAGATACTGCAGGTACATTATGCAAAGCTGCCGATGCACTCAAAACTTTTGGTGCTCGCCGCGTTGTTGCTTATGCTACCCACCCTGTACTTTCAGGCAAAGCGATTGAAAACCTGAAAAATTCTGTCATTGATGAATTGGTTGTTACCGACACCATTCCTCTTTCAGAAGAAGCTCAAGCACTTGGTAAAATTCGCCAAGTATCTGTAGCAAGCATGGTTGCAGAAACAATTCGTCGTATTAACAACGAAGAATCTATTAGCGCAATGTTCGATTCTTATCTATAATAGAGCGCTAAATTTTCAAAGCCCTGCCACTTGGCAGGGCTTTCTATCACTAGATTGGTCGCAGATCTAGTTTATTTAAACTCAAAATAAGGATGTCTATCATGGCAAACTTCGTATTAAACGCTCAAGCGCGTGAAGCAGCTAACCAAGGGAAAGGTGCGAGCCGCCGCCTTCGTCACGCTGCATTAGTTCCAGCTATCATTTATGGTGGCGACGCTGAGCCTGTAACAATCACTTTAGAACTTCGTGAGCTTGTAAAAGCTTTAGAAAGCAATGCTTTCTTTGAAGAAGTTGTAGAAATCAAAGTAGGCGACAAAGTTGAAAACGTGAAAATCCAAGCGTTACAACGTCACCCTGCTAAAAACACACCTATGCACGCTGACTTCAAACGCGCATAAGTGTTCATGGTGTAATTAGTGGCTAATATTTCACTGATTGTTGGTTTGGGCAACCCTGGTAAAGAGTATGCCCAAACCCGCCATAATGCAGGCTTCTGGTTTGTAGAACGCCTTGCAGATCAATATGGCATTACATTAAAAGCCGATCCTAAATTTCACGGGATCAGCGGACGTGGTAATATCGAAGGTCAAGACGTTCGTCTGTTATTACCCACAACCTTTATGAACCGTTCTGGTCAAAGTGTTGTTCCCTTCGCCAAATTCTATCAAATTACACCTGAAGCAATGCTGATTGCTCATGATGAACTGGATATGAACCCAGGGATCATTCGCCTAAAAATGGGTGGTGGTCATGGTGGACATAATGGTTTACGAGACATCGTGCCGCACACAGGTCCAAACTTCCATCGTTTACGCATTGGTATTGGGCATCCGGGTTCAAAAGAACGCGTGTCTGGTCATGTACTGAGCAAAGCACCGAGTAGCGAGCAAACTTTAATGGATGATGCACTTGCACATGCATTGGGTCGCATCAAGTTATTGGTCAATGGCGAAGTACAACAAGCCATGAATCAAATCAATGCCTATAAACCGAACTGATGAATCCACAATTGTTGAACAATCACACTTGCCATGTCGCAATTTTCAGAGCAAAATGCGCTTTCTGCTCGGAACTGACATCCATCAAGCAGTGTTTGAATTCAACCATAAGATAAAATCTTAGGTCCACTAAGGAGACGCTCACCATGCTATCTCGTTTATTAAAATGCAAAATCCACCGTGCTTTTGTAACTCATGCAGAACTTCACTACGAAGGTTCATGTGCAATTGACGGAACACTCATGGATTTGGCTGGCATTCGTGAATATGAAGAAATCCACGTATGGAACGTGACCAATGGTAAGCGCTTCACAACTTATGCAATTCGTGGTGAAGACAACTCAGGCATCATTTCAGTCAATGGTGGTGCTGCACACCAAGCCGATGTAGGCGATATTATTATTATCGCAACCTTTGGTGACTTCACTGAAGCAGAAGCCAATGCACACGAACCACGTTTGGTCTATGCAAACCCAGACAATACCGTGAGCCACACTGCAAACTGTATTCCTGTACAAGTGGCTTAAGCCACTCCTGTACAAAATAAAAAACTCGCAGATTTTGCGAGTTTTTTTTATGGCTCAATAAAGTCATCTACTCTTTACAGACCCCATAGCAAGACTTACAAATTAGTCATCGTGCAAGCTATGCAATAAGCTATGGCTGATACCATCAGCTCTTAAAAATGCAAAATCATAACTTGCAGTTGCAAGTGCCAACACGCGACGCTCAAATTCCTGCCACAGAGGTCGCACTTCTTTGTAGTGAATGCCCAAGCCGCTTTCATCGGTAAAATGTCGATTTTTTTCACAAATTTTCAGTGCGTGATACAGCTTACGCCCTTTTGAAGCATCATCGCGTAAACGCACACGCTTAGAGCGGATAAACCCTTCGACATGACGCAAGTCAGCAAAAGGCAACATAGGCACTAAAATCTGATCAAGCTGTGCATCTAAACGACGCCAAACGGCAGTGTGTTGTTCAGGCGTATAACTGTTCCATTGAATCACTTCATGGTTAAAGCGACGGCAACCTCGACAGACAGCATCACCAAACACCGTAGAACAACGACCTGCACACGGGGTTAAAGTGGCAATTTGACGATCCTTACTCAACACAACACTCCAATATTTAACAACACCTGTTGGCGCATCAACATGAACACAACATTCTTCTTTGAAACGAGTGGCATCATACCCCGTTCTGCTACATTTTTAAAATGTTGTGTCGTGCTTTAAAACCATGTACCGCACTCGGTTTTCTCGCATATTCACACAAAGCAGGTTAGAATATGCGCCTTAAATTTTTGTCTTTCATCTATTGGAGTACTCCATGAACGCTACTGTAGAACAGCTTGCACCTGTAGAACAGCCAGCGACCACGACTTGGGTTGTTGCCGCACTTTATCAATTCAAAGAAGTTGCAGATCCTGCCGATCTTCAACAACGCTTATTAGATTTGGTAAATTCAATCAACCTTTGCGGTACTCTTATTGTGGCAGGTGAAGGCATTAATGGAACTGTAGCGGGTGATCGTGCCGCGATTGATCAAGTTCACCAATTTCTGTTGAATGAAGGCTTTACTACAATGGAATACAAAGAGTCGCACAGCTCTGAAAAGCCATTCCGTAAAATGAAAATCAAGCTGAAAAAAGAAATTGTGACTTTGGGTGTAGAAGTAAAACCACGTGATTTAGTCGGTCACTACCTAGACCCGAAAGAATGGAATGAACTGATTGCCCGTGACGATGTCATTCTGATTGATACCCGTAATGATTACGAATACAAAGCAGGCACATTCAAAGGTGCAATTGACCCGAAAACTGAAACTTTCCGTGAGTTTCCAGATTACGTTAAGCAAAACCTAGAACAGCACAAAGACAAAAAAATTGCGATGTTCTGTACAGGCGGAATTCGCTGTGAAAAATCCACATCATTATTGCTTCAGGAAGGCTTTAATGAGGTATATCACCTTAAAGGTGGTATTTTAAAATACCTAGAAGAAACCCCTGCCGACGAAAGCTTATGGGAAGGTGAATGTTTTGTGTTTGATGGTCGTACCGCAGTAACTCACGGTATGCAAGAAGGCCAAAACATCAAGTGTCATGCCTGCGGCTGGCCATTGCTTCCAGAAGAAGTTGAACTGCCAAGCTATGAACACGGCGTATCTTGCGTGTACTGTATTGATAAAACCACAGAGAAACAAAAAGAAGGTTTCCGTATGCGTCAGTCACAAATTGCTGCCGCCAAACGCAAACGTCTGTAATACATATAGGTTGTAATAAATATTTCTCGAGCATGTCTGACGTAGTCTTTCGCATGCTGGAGAATAAACTTAAGCCCTCATTTTTGAGGGCTTTTTTATTAGCATTCAGTTGGTACGCATTCACGTAAGATTACATAGCACATAAAAATACAACGCATTTTTACCAACTATTGCGCAAAAATCCCCAGATTGGGTGATAGCATTCATGCTAAATAAGCCACAAAATTTGTGGCTGTTATTGGTGGATAAGCAACAACACATAATATCACCCATAACCAAAACTTAAGGATCGTTATGTATTCCTAAACCTATACGCTATTATCAGGAGTGAAATTATGCCAAAAACAACAATTTCAAATTCAATGCAAACATTACGTTTCACCCCTGTAAAATCTCTATCTGCCCTGTGTCATACAGAAATACAAAATCGTTTGGAAGATGAGTCACATACTTTTATTGTGGCTATGGGAGCAATTTTAGGCGGCATTATTGCAGCTTTTATTGGCTATCATTTACCTGCCAATTTTTTAAATTACGCCTTACTGTGTGCAATTCCAATTCTTATGGCATATACATTAAGACGTGTCTATATCTACACCCTCACCCATTCAGAACTTGATTAAACCTAAAGCGCAAGGCTTTACCGTTCTTATACTTTACTGTTTATGCAAGAGTGCTTAGGATAGGGGCACTTTTTTAAAACACGACTTGCATGAATGTGACTGAATGGATTATTTCCATTATGGAACAACTTGGCTACTTCGGTATTGCCTTGTTAATGTTTCTGGATAACGTCTTCCCACCTGTTCCCTCAGAAATTATTATGCCTTCAGCAGGCTATTCTGCCTCGCAAGGGCAATTGTTGCTATTGGGTGTGATTATTGCAGGCTGTATAGGCTCATTAGTTGCAGCCGCAGTTTTATATTGGGTTGGCTATCGTTGTAAACACGACAGTATCTATCGTTGGGTCAATCGATACGGCAAATATCTATTCATTAAAGAGCAGGATGTCAAAAAATCCCTACACTGGTTTGAACAGTACGGACATCGCATTGTCTTTTTTGGGCGTATGATTCCTGCGATCCGCTCATTAATTAGTATTCCTGCTGGCATGAGTCGCATGCCGTTTTGGAAATTTATGTTTTATAGTGGCCTGGGCACCATTATTTGGACAACATTTTTAGCCTGTGTCGGTTATTATTTTGGTGAAAATCAGCAACTTATGCAGCAAATTTTCAATCGGGTCAGCCATGTAATTATTGCCATTGTAGTGCTACTTGTTGCTGTGGTGCTGTACCGTAGATACCGCCGTAAACAACAGCATTAATCAATACAACACTGTAAAATTATATCTTTTCGGGGAAAACCAGACATGAAACATTATTTACTCTTCTTCGCCGCAGTTTATAGTATTGCGCTGGTTTTGCTGATTACTGTATTAATTTTTGGGTTGAACTTGGGTGGACTGACTCTGCTACCGACCTTAATTGCTGCAGCATTTATTAGCGCAGGCCATTTTGTAAAAAAAGAACAACGCCTACCCAGCAGTGACGAAAAAATCCAGTTGGTTTGGGGCTCAAGCGCGGTGGCCATTATTATTGGCAGCTTCTTTGTATTTTTCTTGGTACTCATGAACCCAAATGCAGAAGAAATTCTAAAAGCAGCAGATAAAGCAGGATTGGCTTTGGCTGCCGTGATCATGCTGTGCCTGATTGCCATTCATGGTGCTGTGTTTCATATTGCCTACAACTGGTACGCAAACCGTTACTACCACAAGAAATTCTTATAAAATTTTACTGAATTGCTGTATTAGACACCCAAAAACAACAGCGCACACCTAAAAACTACAGCCACGCGCAGCATCATATATAAACTTACTTCAGACATGCGCTGTAACTAAAACACCTTGTGAATGGAGTATAAGGCTACATTTTCATCGCCTAAGCTTAGTTCATTCATAGCGATTATGAATATGAACACAGCAATAACTCATACAACGATAAAAGGTGATTCGCATGTCAGATTTTGAACGCAATGAACAGATTGACCGTGATGTGGTTAAAAATTTACCCAAAGAAGAACGTGATCGTTTAAATGCCGACCCGATTACAGGTGAGCCGGGTGCCCACCCTGTTGGTACAGGTCTAGGTGCAGTTGGTGGTGCTGCAACAGGTGCAACCGTTGGCGCATTAGGCGGCCCTGTAGGTGCAGTGGTTGGTGGTGCTGTAGGTGCTGTTGTTGGTGGATTAGCTGGTAAGGGCGCTGCAGAAGTAGTCAATCCTACCGAAGAAGAAGCGTACTGGCGTGCCAATAGTCTCAATACTGTCTATTATGCAGAAACACGCAGTCATTACCCCGATTTAGAATATGACCGCGACTACCAAAATGCTTACCGTGTTGGTTATGAAAACCGCCCGCATTATGATGCACATACCCACTTTGAAGATGTCGAACCCGATTTAAAAAGCAAATGGGAACAAATTAAAGGCAGTTCTCGCTTAACTTGGGAACAAGCAAAATTTGCGGTAAAAGATGCTTGGGATCGTGCTACACGCTAATTGGCATAGTTCTGCTAAGGTTGAAACAATACATCATTGATGTATTCATCCTAGCCACAAAAAAGCACTGCATTTAGCAGTGCTTTTTTTAGGTATTCATGCTTTCAAATATGCAAAAACATGAATCTAACCAATAGATTCGACAGTTTATTCAGGTGTGTGATACATCAAATACAATTCATTCAGATTTTCAGGAATTTCTTCTGCAATCTCGTCCATTAACTGACCATTGCGACGGAAAGATTCCATTTGTGGGTCTTCTTCATCAATGCCACTAAATACCATCATTGGCAAAGTTAAATCGACCAGTTGTTCTTCAAATTCAGGTGTGAACCACGCTTCTTCATTCAGGAACATGGCATCTACAAAACCAACACTCCAGTCACCTAAGCTTGAATCAACTTCTGCTTCTTCAATTTCAAATGGAAATTCAATGCCTTCTTCATTGGCTAAACTTTGGCGAATACTTTCTAACCATGCCTTAATTTGCGCGATAATTTCGGCAGGCACTTTGTTTTGATTGCCTTCAAATAATTCATTTAACCATGGGTCAAATTGAGGTCCAACTGCAATGGCACACAAGAAACCATGTGTTGCAGCGAAGTCTAGACCATATTCGTTTTGGTCACCATCTAGATATTCACTTAACAGGTCTAAATCTAAAGCAGTCATTTCAAATCCATAGGTGTCAATTTAGGGATGTAGCATAGCATTTTCAGCGGGTGATGCAGAACCTGATTTTAGTCGTCTTCGTCGTCAAAATCGTCGTCATCGTCAAAATCATAATCAAAATCTTTGAGCTCACGTTCCAAACGACGTTGTGCGAGTAAATCATCAATCAAACGGCGCTTTTCTAAAGATTCTTTCGCGCTTATTTTGTTTGATGCCTCATCGAAATTAACATCATCATCACCGTAGTTATCATCTAGTTCAAAATCTGTAGAAGACACTAAAACTACCTCAGAATGAAAAAATGTGAAGGGTCTAGCCGCTATTTATCTGCCTTTATAAATATTGTCAAGTTTTATTTATTTTTTTCAAAAAACTGCAACATACGCACATTGCAACATACTTTAAAATTTGTGT
>NZ_JAYJLK010000025.1:0-39436 GCF_051948795.1 Acinetobacter sp. Lyrl_1 | reverse complement strand
CGAGTTTTATAGGATTGGTTTGAAGCAATGTATTGGGTAGGGGATGATATAAACCAATATTTGGTGGGTAGATTAATGCGATATAAAAATGATTAGGGATATGAGCTTCAAAAGATCTGCATTAAAAAAGCGACTTATTTGAAAGTCGCTTATTGTGTATCTTTAAGGCTGCTCAAGTGAGCTGTTGTATTAAGCAACAGACTCAGGCGTAGTGCGCCATAAGCTTTCTAGGTCGTAGAATTTACGTGCTGTTGGTAGCATGATGTGAACCACTACCATACCAAGATCGACCAAGATCCATTCTGCATCACGTTCACCTTCAATACCAATTGGGCGGAAGCCTGCTTTGCGCGCTTCTTCGGCAACATTGTCGGCAAGAGATTTTACGTGGCGAGTTGATGTACCGCTAGCAATCACAATGGCATCTGAAACATTGCTGATGCTGCTGACATCAAGTTCAACAATTTCTTTGGCTTTTACATCAAGGAGAGCTTCATGTACAACTTTAAGACAAGTTTGTACGTCATGCTTTTGGGTATTCATTGCAAGATCGTGAGAATTAGAAGCGCCGGGCGATGGTTCTAAATTCATGGGGTGTATAATTTCCTAAAATTATTCATCGTCTAATATAGCTGTTTTAGCCTGAAATTTCAAATCGGTTTAATTTTAACCACTTTGATTTGAGGGAAAGTATTTGTCTTTCCATGCAAATGATTGATTTGACGCCAGACTTGGGCGGTATTCTGCAGCGATATAGCCTGAATAAGCACTGTGCTGTAACCATTTGAAAATAGTAGTATAGTCTAGCTCGCCTGAATCGGGTTCATGGCGTCCTGGATTGTCGGCAAACTGGATATGACCAATATCCTGAATGTTTTCTTGCAATGCGCTCAGCACATCTTCACCCATCATCGCCATGTGATAACAGTCGTATTGCATTTTAAGAGCAGGATGTTTGACTGCTTCTAGCATCTCTTGAGCTTGCGCAATATTTTGTACTAAAAAGCGTGGCATGTCGGTGCCATTAATCATTTCAAAGACAGGCTGAATATGATGTTGAGTGAGCATCGAGCAGGCCAGTTTTAGGTTTTCTGCCAGTGTGTTTAAGCAAGGCAGTAAATCGGCATCGACAGGTTGTTTGCCTGCCAAAATATTGACGCTAGGGACATTTAATGCCGTGGCATAGCGGATAGCTAACTCTAAGGCATGATGAAATTCAATCTCTTTTCCGGGTACGCCCGCCAAACCATTGCCGCCTTGCATGAGGTCATCCGCAGGGACATTGATTAAACACAGGCTGAGTTGGTGGAGTGTGAGTTGGGTTTGAATCTGCTCAATACTCAGCTCATAGGGAAATTGAATTTCAACATGCTGAAAACCATGTTCGCGTGCAAGGGCAAAGCGTTCAATTAAAGGCACTTCGGTAAAAATCATCGACAGATTAACCGCCAGTTTAGACATGCAGGTGCTCCTTGCAGGCAAAGGTTGGATCAGGAATCAAGCCGATTAAGCTTCGACCTGATGAATAATGGTGGCTAAATCTGCTTCTGCAAAACCCTTGGCTTGATGGGCTTGCAGTTGTGAAAGGGCTTTTTCTGCCACAGGAATCTGTAACTGAAATTGCGCTGCCAGTTGTAAGGCATTGTTTAAATCTTTAGACAGGGTTTGGACTTTCCATTGCACAGGCTCAAAACTGTGAGTTGCCATACGTGGAGTTAAAATCTGAAACGGTTTCGAGTCGGCAAAACCACCCGCCAAAGCAGGTGCAAGTAAACGGGTGTCTACGCCTGCCTGTCCTGCTAAGGCAACAGCTTCGGCAATTAGGGTGCTGTTGGCAGCAACAATCAGTTGGTTGCAGATTTTAGTGGCTTGTCCTGTGCCTGTTTCACCCATACGGGTTACACGTTGTGACAGCACATGATAAATCGGGCTTAATTTTTCGATGGTGTTTGCATCACCCCCTGCAAAAATCACTAAACTACCTTGTTCGGCTCCCGCAGTGCCTCCCGATACAGGTGAGTCAATCCATGTGACCTGTTTGAGGCTGGCTTGCTGCGCTAGCTTTTGGGTTTGATCTACAGACAAACTGGAAAAATCGACAATGACTTGTTGAGCAGTCAAAAATGGCTCAATTTGATCTAATACAGCTTGGACGGCATGATCATCGGCAAGGCAACTCAAGATCACTGGATATTGTCCGATCTCGCTCAATTGCAGCGACTTTGCCCCCAGACTGAGCACAGATTCGCAAGCCGCAGGGCTACGATTCCACACCGCGACCTCAAAACCTGCCTGAACTAAGCGGGTTGCCATGCGCGTACCCATGAGTCCCATACCTAAAAAAGCGATTTTTGTGTCACGATCAAAATGCATAGCGCTGATTCTCCGTTTTTGCCTACAGTACAAGTCTGGCTTGAAATGTCAATTTAGCCTTTGGTCAAAGTCTGTTGTGTTTGAACTGAATCAAAACTGACGCGGTGCAAAGGTCACTTCAGGGTTCTTGTCCTTTTTACGTGCCAGTTGGCTATTTTTACCCAGCAATAATTTTAATTGCCAAATTTTTTCTAAACGTAAAGATTTATTTGGCGCATGTTCCATAGCATCCAGCACTTGTTTGGCTGCAGCCAATGCATCAGGAGAGCGTTGTGCAATTTCTTCAGCAAGGTCTTGTGCTTTTTGTAAAGGTGTTGCATCTAAATGCGTGACCAAGCCAATTTCTTTGGCATAGTTGGCATCAAAAATACGTGCAGTTAAGGTCAGTTCTTTGGCAAGGTCTAAACCAATTAAACCTTTTAATGAACGGCTTAGCCCCATATCAGGCACTAAGCCCCAACGGCTTTCCATAATCGACATTTGCGTGTCAGGATGCGCGATACGAATATCTGCAGCCAAAGCCAATTGCATCCCTGCGCCAAAACAATACCCTTCAATTGCAGCAATTACAGGTACAGGCAATTGTTGCCAAACGAGAAATGCTTTTTGAAACAGGCTTTGCCCTGGCTTAATTAATTCCCAAGCCGCAAATGCACGGTTTTGTGGATTGTTGAGGTCGGCCAAGTCAATGCCTGCACTAAATACCTTTGCTTCGCCTGTTAAAATTACACAACGTAAGCTGCGGTCTTTTTTAAGTTTTTCGGCAGTCCGCACCAATTCTTTAAGTAGGGCAAAACTCATGGCATTGCGTTTGTCTGGGCGGTTCAGGGAAACTGTGGCGATGCCGTTATTTTTTTCGATACGAAGTAAGGTCATGATGTGAGCTCTTGTTTTTACTGGGCAAAGCATAACATGGGCAGCAGTGCGATAAATGACAGCAGAGTCACGGCAAAGCCTTGCGACCTTGCCTTTGATTACGTGACTTTTTTTGTGAATAGTGCTGGGTGAGTCGTGCTTACAAACTGTATCTTCTCGTTGAGGCGTTCGCGGTGAATGTCACTTTGATGTTGGCTAACTCACCGCATTATGTTTGGTAAAAATGTGTTCTGCTGCATGTTCAACTTGCTGTATACAGGTTTGTAATTCCTGATAACGGTTTAAGACCTCTTGCACAAACAGATCATCGGCTTTACGACGTTCTTTACGTAAGGTCGAAACAAACTGTTCAAATGAGCCTGTTACTTCTTGCAGGTTCGGTGTGCCAACATAGCGGGTCGCACCATACAGACGATGCAACACATGCTCGAGTTGTGGGAAATCTTCCAGTTCAATCAGCTGTTCAATTTCATGTAATTCTGTGGCAAAGCTATCCACTAGCATTTTCAGTAAATCCACTGCAAGGTCTTCTTTGTTGGCTGCCAACATTAGGCTTTGTTGCCAATTCAACACCTGTGGATCTAGCGCTTCAATCACAATGGCTTTATCGACTGCAGGTGGCTTATTAAAACTTTGCGTGGTCCAATGGGTTAAAATTTGGATGATTTGTTCAATCTGAATCGGTTTGGTGACATAGTCATCCATACCGACTTTGAGTAATTTTTGCTTTTCATCGGCAAGTGCATGCGCGGTGAGAGCAATAATAGGCAAGCGTTTGTGATTTTCCAAAGTTGATTCTAAAGAACGAATCGCACGAGTGGTATCTACCCCCGACATCACAGGCATTTGAATATCCATAAAGATCAGGTCAAATGGTTGCTGTCCCTGTTCGATACGTTGCTGCAAAATTCCCAACGCTTCCTGACCGCTTTGCGCTTTGGTGGTGGTCACATTCAGTTCGCCTAACAAGGCTTCGAGTACAATCAGGTTTGGTAGATGGTCATCCACCGCTAAAATGTGCAGGCCTTTACCATCAAATGATGCAGAATCCTGTTCATCAAAACTGTTTTCATTGTTAAGTAAGTCAATTAAGGCGGAACGACTGAGTGGTTGATACAAAGCCCGCGCACGATATTCATTTAACAGACTTGGGTCTAGCGCCATTTGATAGCCATACACTGCCAAGTTACCTTGATAACGGGTACGAATTTCTTTTAATAAAGCTTCGGTGTCGCCACTATGATCAACAATCAACCAAGTATTGTCTTGCAGGTCGGATACATCTTTTAAGCGGCTAAATAAATCTAAAATTGAAGCGGCTTCAATATGTCGCACCGCATAGTTTTCAAGATAATGACGCAAGACATTCGCTGTGGCAGGGTGCGCCAAATACGATACCACCTGAATCTCTTTAAAGTTTGGATGCTGCTGTGAATGCGCTTCATCTACTGCAAACATGGCAGTAAACCAGAAGGTCGAGCCTTTTTCGGTTGGGGCGCGTTCCTGATTGTCTTCAAAGCCAATTTGACCTTGCATCAAATGCACCAACTGTTTGGAAATGGCCAAACCTAAACCTGTACCACCAAATTGACGCGTGACCGAAGTATCACCTTGAGAGAAAGACTCAAACAATTTTTTACGGTCTGTACCGCTTAAGCCAATGCCACTGTCTTGGACGCTAAAGTGAATTAAGCATTGTCCAATATCGTCATGTTCTACCCGCGCCCGTACAATAATTTCACCATCGGGGGTGAATTTAATCGCATTGGAAATTAAATTGGTCAAAATTTGCTTGAAACGTAAAGCATCGCCCAGCACATATTGCGGCACGTTATCGGCAAAATAAAAGGCCATGTTGATGTGTTTTTGCGCAGCCAAAGGCGAGAGCATATCCATCACATCAAAAATAGCTTCTTCTAAATCAAAGGGTGCAGTATCCAGTTCCAGTTTGCCTGCATCAATTTTAGAAAAATCCAATACGTCATTAATGAGTGCTAAAAGATGCGCCGATGATTTACGAATAGTCTGTAAATACAAATTCTGCTCATTGCTTAGATTTTCTTGACGCAATAACAGGTGAATAAAGCCATCAATACTGTTTAACGGTGTTCTGAGTTCGTGGCTGATGTTAGCTAAAAATACCGATTTAGACTGGTTGGCAGAAATCGCTTGGTCACGTGCCTGACGATAAGTGATGTTTTGCACTTCCAAAGTATCGAGGGTGCGGCGCAAGTCATCTTCGGTTTGTTCGGTATGTTCTTTGAGTTCTAAAAAGCTGAAATGCAGGCGTTTTACCACATTGGCAATATCCCGCTGCAGTAAGCGTAATTCGCCAGTACTGTTAATGACCATGTGTTGATCGAGCGTATCGGCATTCAGGCGTTGTAGCTGCATGCGAATTTCATACATGGGTGCAATCCAGCGTCGTGAATAGAAATTCAGACACAGCAATAACAACAACAGGGTCAGCAAGCCTGTGGCAATTAATACAATCATGACCCGATAACGGGCAATTTGTAATGGCTGATTGTCCAGTTCAATCAGCAACCATGCAGGACGGTTGATGTCTTGCTGAATTTGCATGCCATACACATGATTATTTTTATACAGAATTGGGCCAAAAAAATCGGCATTTTTAGGGAATTTGGGCCATTCGGCTTGGTCTTGAAAGCCCATGCTTAAACGGCGTGTACCAGAAGCATCAATCAGTGCAGTACGAATCAAGTGCTTTTCGTTCATCATGTTTTGCATAAAAGTACGTGCTTCTTCGTACTTCCACGGAAAGCTAGCCAGTTGATGCAAAGCTGCTTCAGATGGCAACTCAAAACGGGTCAAAATCGCAATTGCCATTTGTCGCTGCTGTGCTTTTGCGGCATTCGAGGTTTCAGATAAAACTAGCATCGTGCCGACGCATGCCAAAACCATAATTGGCACAAAAATAAGTGCAATCAGCTGTCCATAAGCATGATTTAAATGTAAGCGCTTAAATAACTTTTTATTGATATTTGACATGGTTAACGCAGTTTAATCCCTATGTTTGGCAGTTTAGCATGCTTTATCAAATGGAGCGTAAAACTCAGTCCTTCAGGTCAGAGATATAAGCGACACGACATGAAGTGTCGTTTGATTTAACTAAGGACTATTTTCCTTGAGTTTTGATTGTTAATATAAGTACATGAAAACCCTTAAATTACGTATAAAAGACAAACATTGCAAGGTGTTAGACCAACTAGCATCAGAAGTGAACTTCGTCTGGAATTATGTCAATGATTTAGGGTTTAGGCATTTGAAGCGGAAAGGTGAATTTCTCTCTGCTTTTGATATTGCCAAATATACGAAAGGCACATCCAAAGAATGTAATTTACATAGTCAAACCATTCAGGCTGTAACTGAAGAATTAGTCACCCGAAGAAAGCAATTTAAAAAGGCAAAGCTGAAATGGCGTGTCAGCAATAAAAAATCAGCAAGGCGCTCTTTGGGATGGGTTCCCTTTAAAAAGGTGGCTATCAAATATGCCACTGGATATGTCCAGTATGGAAAACACCAATTTAAGCTTTGGGATAGCTACGGTTTAAGCAAATACACGTTAAAAACAGGTTCATTTGTAGAGGATAGCCGTGGGCGTTGGTATGTATGTCTTGTTGTTGAATCGCCTAAGCAAGATAAATCGACAGCAACCAAAGCGATTGGTATTGATCTAGGCTTAAAAGATATTGCCACCTGTTCTGATGGCACTGTAATTTCAAATCCAAAATTCTATCGAAAATATGAGCAGAAATTATGTATTGCTCAGAGAGCCAGGAATAAGAAGCGTGTTCGTGCATTACACGCCAAGATTGCAAATAGTCGAAAAGATCATTTGCATAAAGCAAGCACCAAGCTTGTGAATGAAAATGCATTGATTATTGTAGGTGACTTGAGTGCTAAAAAATTAGTAAAAACCAAAATGGCAAAATCTGTTTTGGATACAGGATTTTCGGCACTAAAAACAATGCTCAAGTATAAATGCGAGAACGCAGGCGTATTGTTTGAAGAAGTCCAAGAAGCCTATACCACCCAAATCTGTTCGTGCTGCGGTGAGATCACATCAAGTAGTCCCAAAGGTAGTACAGATCTTGGAATAAGAGAATGGGAGTGCATGAGCTGTGGTACAGCTCATGATCGAGATATAAGCTCTAAACATTCTTGCGCTTGGGCATAAGCGTCTAGCTGTAGGAATCACCCTCTTTTAAGGGGGGAGGATGTCAATTCTCCTGACTGTGTTTTCATCTGTTTGGTGCGAGTGGTTCAGCTGCATCTCGCAATCAATCGGTGTGCATTTTTTTGCATCCATCCCGCAAAAGACAATCTGAAATTGTGTTCATCTTGCCTAGAATTGTGTAGGCAGTGAGTGATGCATAAATTGTCGGCAGAGTATTGCTGTTTTGATAAAAAGCCTGTGAAAAACGTGCAGGAAGGTGCAAATTTTCATACAATAACCCCACCTTGATATTGGTGCAGACCATGCTTGATACCCAATCAGATTTCCAAAGTGATGAATTTTTGTTAGATCATTATGTGGGCAAAACCCCATTGGTGCGTTTGCAGCGTTTGGCAAGTCATACGCAGGCAACGGTTTTGGCAAAACTGGAAGGCAATAACCCTGCGGGTTCTGTTAAAGATCGTCCTGCCTACAACATGATTATGCAGGCAGAAAAACGCGGTGAAATTCAACCGGGCGATACTTTAATTGAGGCAACCAGTGGCAATACCGGCATTGCTTTGGCGATGGTTGCAGCTATGCGTGGCTATAAAATGCAGCTGATCATGCCTGACAATATGAGCCAAGAACGTAAAGATGCTATGCGTGCCTATGGTGCAGAATTGATTGAAGTGACTAAAGCACAAGGCATGGAAGGCGCGCGCGATTTGGCTTTGCAAATGCAACGCGAAGGCAAAGGCTTGGTGCTGAACCAATTTGGTAACCCAGATAATGTTGAAGCACATTACCTGACCACAGGGCCTGAAATTTGGCAGCAAACGGGCGGTAAAATTACCCACTTTGTCAGCTCTATGGGCACAACAGGCACCATTATGGGGGTGTCTAAATACTTAAAAGAACAAAATCCAGAGATTCAAATTATTGGTTTACAACCATCAGATGGTTCAAGCATTGCGGGGATTCGCCGTTGGCCTGAAGCATATTTACCAACCATTTTTGACCGCAGCCGTGTTGACCGCATTATTGATATTCCGCAAATTGAAGCAGAAAAAACCATGCGCAAATTGGCGCAAAAAGAAGGCATCAGCGCAGGCACATCATCGGGCGGCGCGGTATGGGCAGCTTTAAAAATTGCCGAAGAAAATCCAGATGCAGTGATTGTTTGTATTGTTTGTGACCGTGGTGATCGTTATTTATCGACAGGTTTGTTCTCTGTTCAAGATACTGAATTGTGATATTCATTTTTCTATCACCCATTGAGTAAGATTTTATGCGTTTACCTGTGCTGATTTTCGATATAGAAACCGTTACCGATTTGAAGTCAGGCGCGCATTTATATCAACTCGATTTACCCGAAGCAGAGCTTGAACAAGCTTTAATGAAGCTGCGTCGCCAAGAAGCGGGCACCGATTTTCAGCGTTTGCCTTTGCATGAAATTGTGTGTATTTCAGGCTTGTGGATTGATGAACACGGCATGAAGCTGTTTTCCTTTAGCCGTGAACATGACAGCGAAGCGACAATGCTGAAAAAGTTTTTGTCTATTTTTGATAAGCGTCATCCGACTTTGGTCAGTTGGAACGGCTCGCAGTTTGATTTGCCGGTGATTTTATTCCGTGCCATGTATCATGGGCTGTCTGCGCCAAGTTTGTTTGATCAGGGCGAGATTGATCAGCAAAAGCGCTATAACAATTATCAAAACCGTTACCATCAGCGTCATGTCGATTTAATGGATGTGATGGCAATGTTTAATGGTCGTCATTTTCAAAAGTTGGATGACATTGCGTATTTGCTAGGTTTTCCGGGTAAACGTGTAGATGCGGGCTATCATGTTCCTGCATTTATGCAAAGCGGCGAATGGTCAAGGCTGACGCGTTATTGTGAAGGCGATGTCTTAAATACTTGGTTGATTTATTTGCGTTGGCTACTGCTCAAAGGGCAATTGCTGCTTGAAGAGCATACTTTATGGGTACAGCATACCATTCAATATTTGCATACTCAGCCGCAGCATGCAGACTTTTTAAGCGTGTGGCAGCACAGTTCGCAGCAAACTGAATTTACCCGTACAGATTTTCCTGAACAAAGTGTCACCACGCCTTCAAATGAATCCGTGATGCCTTTTCAATCTTCCCCATCTTCCGATATTTAGACTGATATGAAACATCGCAGTAAAAACCGTACCACGCAGCAGGCTGAATATTGCTTTCAGGTGGAATCGTTGTCACATGAAGGGCGCGGGATTGCACACTACACAGCTCAGTCGGGTCATCCAGCCGAGAAGCAGGGGAAAACAGTTTTTATAGAGGGCGCATTGCCTGGTGAAACAGTACGCGCCAAAATTACGCATAGTAACAAACGCTTAGAAGAAGCCGAGTGTCTAGAAGTGCTGGGTGAGCCTTCGACATTACGGGTTACGCCACAATGTCCACATTATCAGCGTTGCGGTGGTTGTAGCATGCAGCATATTCAGTTGGATGAGCAGATTCATCTCAAACAACAGGTGTTGCAGTCGCATCTGCAACATTTTGCGCAAATTCAGCCTGAAGAATGGTTAGCGCCTTTGCGTTCACAGCGTGAAGATTATCGCCGCAAAGCCCGTGTTGGGGTGCGTTATATTGCCAGTCAAGACAAATTGGTGGTCGGTTTTCGTGAGCGCAATAGCAATAAACTGACCTCAATTGACCGCTGTATGGTGTTGGATCAGGCATTTGGTTCGTTAACACGAATCAAGCAGCTACTCCAAAGTCTAACAGGCAAGGCCCATATTGGTCATATAGAATTGGCGATGGGAGATCAAGAGATTGCTTTGGTGGTGCGGCATACAGAACAACTATCTGCAGCCGATATCAACCAGTTACAGCAGTTTGCGTTACAGAAACACTGGCAATTGTATTTGCAGCCTGAAGGTCCAGACAGTTTGCATCGGGTTGATGATCCGCATGCAGCAATGCGTTTGCATTATCGTTTAGATGATTTTGATGTGAATTTTGGCTTTCATCCCCAAGACTTTACCCAAGTCAATTCTACAATTAATCCACAAATGGTTAAGCTGGCATGTGATTTGCTTAACTTAAAATCAGGTGATCGGGTGCTTGATCTGTTTTGTGGATTAGGCAACTTTTCATTGCCGCTTGCACGTTGTGTAGGTGCAACAGGAAAGGTGGTTGCTGTAGAGGGTTCAGAGCAAATGGTGCAGCGTGGTGCAGAGAATGCACAACGTAATGATTTAGACAATGTTAAGTTTTATTCACAAGATTTAACAAAAGATTTTTCGCATCATTCTTGGGCAAATCAAGGATTTGAGGCATTATTAATTGACCCTCCGCGTTCAGGCGCAGAGGAAGTGATGTATTATGTGCCCAAATTTGGCGCAGATAGAATCGTTTATGTGTCTTGTAATCCAGCCACACTCGCAAGGGATGCAGGTGTATTGGTCAAGCAGGGCTATCAATTGAAAAAAGCAGGCGTGATGGATATGTTTCCGCATACGGGGCATGTCGAATCCATTGCCTTGTTTGAGAAAGAAAAGCAAATAAACGATTTATAATATGAAGTACATAGAGGTAGGAGAAGGGTATGGTCACAGTACGTGAACAACTTCCTGGACGTTTAAATGAACTGTCTGAGGAAACGACTGTAGAACATGCCGAGCAAGCCCGACAGGATTTAGCAGAATGGCTAGACCGAGTACGCGGGATTTACGATGGGGCGGCACTTGAACAATTAGAACGCGTTGCCAATTACACCCTGAAAAAAGAGCTGGAAACAGACGTCAGTCATCCATCGCATACCTTATATACAGGTATTGAGATGGCGAATATTTTAGCGCACTTGCATGTCGATGAAGACACTTTGTCTGCAGCCATGCTCTATCGTAGCGTGCGTGAAAATGTCATGCAGTTAGATGAAGTGCGTGAAGAATTTGGTGAAGCAGTTTATGGCTTGATCAAAGGCACCTTGTCGATGGGTAAGTTGTCTGAACTGATTGAGAAAAATAAGCGTTTAGAAGACCATTTTAATAATAACCAGCGTGAACATTTAACAGGCATTTATAAAATGCTGATTTCCATGACGGAAGATGTGCGCGTGGTGCTAATTAAACTGGCAGAACGTACCTATTCATTACGTGAGTTGGCAACCGCTTCCAAAGAACGTCAGGAGCGTGTGGCGCGAGAAATTTTAACCATTTACTCGCCATTGGCACACCGTTTAGGCATTGCCCAACTGAAATGGGAACTCGAAGATTTAGCCTTCCGTTATTTGGCGCCAGACCGTTATAAAGAAATTGCGACGTTACTGAATGAAAAGCGTTTGGAGCGTGAAAACTACATTCAAAACGTAATTGAGCAATTGCGTACAGAGCTGGGCAATAATGGTATTCATGCCGAAATTAGCGGGCGGGTGAAACACATTTATTCGATTTATCGAAAAATGAAGAGTAAAAACCTCAGCTTCGATCAGCTCTATGACATTCGTGCTGTACGTGTTTTGGTGAAAACCATTCCAGAGTGTTACCACTCTTTGGGCATCGTACATCAATTGTGGCGGCATATTCCGCACCAGTTTGATGATTACATTACCAATCCAAAAGCCAATGGTTATCGCTCATTGCATACTGCCGTAATTGCAGAAAACAAGTCGCTTGAAGTGCAAATTCGTACCCTAGATATGCACGAAGAAGCCGAGCTTGGGGTATGTTCACACTTTAATTATAAAGAAGGTTCTAAAGCCACAGACCATTCGTTTAATCATCGTTTACATTCTTTGCGTTCTGTTTTGGAGCATTATCAGGAACGTAACGATGCCAGCGCACATAAAGAAGATGATGATTCTGAAAATTTTGAACAAATCCAAGAGTTTGAAGATTTTGAGAAAATTTATGTGTTCAGCCGTGATGGTGATATTAAAGAATTGCCACGTGGCTCAACGGTGCTGGACTTTGCTTATCATGTACATACCGAAGTCGGCAATAAATGCTATGCCGCACGGGTCAATCAGCGCTATGTGCCGCTCACCTATACTTTAAAAACAGGCGAGCAGGTCGAGATTTTGACCAAAAAAGACCGTGAACCGAACCGTGATTGGTTGGTGAATTCTTTAGGTTATATTAAGACAGCACGTGCGCGCGATAAGCTGCGTCATTGGTTTAGACAGCAAGACCGCAGTAAAAATCTGGAAGTTGGGCGTGAAGTGCTCAATAAAGAATTGTCACGTTTGGCGATTCATCCAAAAAGTATTGATTTAAATGATTATTGCAATCACTTTAACGTCAAAACAGGTGAAGACATTCTGATTGGTTTGGTGAATGGTGATATTAGCCTGCATGCCTTAATTAATCAGGTCAATCGTCACATGCACTTAGATCAGGATGAACCTGAACTGGTGTTGAAGCCAACCTTGAACCCACGTGCCAGCCATACCTTATCGGCACATGGCATTTTGATTGATGGTTTGGATAACGTTGAACTGCATATCGCACAATGCTGTCAGCCTGTGCATGGTGAAGCGATTGCGGGGTATATTACCCTGAACCGTGGTGTGAGTATTCACAAAGTGGCGTGTTCGGACTATGTGCGTATGATTGGCAACGAACCTGAACGCGCGGTAGAAGCCGATTGGGAAATGCAGCCAACCCGTGGTCAAAGCGTACAAATTGTGGTGGAAGCCTATGACCGCCGTGGTTTGCTCAAAGACTTAACCCAAGTGATTTTTGCCGATCAAATTAACATTCGTCAGGTGAATACTATTTCTGAAAGTGATGGTATCGCCAATATGAAATTGTTAATTGAGGTTAAAGGCTTGGCGCAACTTTCTCGTTTGTTGGCACGTTTAGAGCAGCAACCAGGGATTATCAGCGCACGTCGTTTGGTGCAAGGCAGCTAAGCGAGCACGCTTTAAAAAACCAGCATGTTTGCTGGTTTTTTTCTATCGTATTTCAGCCAAAATGGAGAAGGGCAGATGAATAAAACACCTAAAAAAATTTGTGTGAATGTTAGCCGCATTCAGCAGATTTTTAGTCCCGATCCAAGTGCTGTACGCAGTGAACAGATTCAACAGCAAAAACAGGCGATTTATCGGCATCGGAATCAATTGCTTTCTGGATACTTAGAACACGATATTCAAAACAGCGATATTGAGCGTAACCCACATGGCAAGCCATTTTTGACAGCATTCCCTCAATTGCAGTTTAACCATAGTCATAGCCGTCAGCATTATGCTTTGGTAAGCAGTTTTGAATTGCTCGATGTTGGCGTAGATGTCGAGGACTTAGACCGTAAGGTGCGTTTCGATGCCTTGGCACAACATGCGTTTCATCCCAATGAACTCCAATACTGGCAAGATTTGGAACACGACGCTGATTATTGGTTTCGTGTCTGGACAACTAAAGAAGCAGTGCTGAAAGCATCAGGTTTAGGGATTCGTTTAAGCCTGAATGAGTTGGATACTCGTATGCATCCCAATGCACAGGGCGGCATTTGTCATCATCCACAGATTGGGCATTTTGCCTATCAAAACTTTCGTTTATCAGATTGTATGTTGACCGTAGCATGGCGAGCAGCGCCATCTTGCGTAGGCTTTCAGTTTCCACAGATTCATATTATTCAGCATTAACATCGCAACGTCAGCGTAAATATCGCAATGCTAAGGCACAAAAAAGCCTATCCGAAGATAGGCTTGAATGTTGGTGTTAGCAGAAATGCATTATGGAATTTCTTGCTCTTCACCTTCAAATTCAGGTTTGACTTGAACAATGAAGTCCTGACGGTTCAAACCGCGCCATAAAGCAAAGGCTGTACCAATGTAAATAGATGAATATGTTCCGACAAATACACCCACAAACATCGCAATCGAGAACCATTTCAGACCATCACCGCCCATGAGCATCATTGCGACTACAACCAATAATAGGGTCATAGAGGTGTGAATGGTACGACGTAAAGTTTCTGTCAGCGCAATGTTTACCACTTCAAGTGGTGTTGCACCACGGATTTTACGGAAGTTTTCACGAATACGGTCAGATACAACAATGTTATCGTTGAGTGAGAAGCCAATAATCGCCAATAACGCTGCCAATACAGTCAGGTCAAATGGCCATTGCATCATGGCAAAAATACCCAGTGTCACCACAATATCGTGGAACAATGACAGTACCGCACCCATTGCCAGTTTGAATTCAAAGCGAATGGTGACGTATACCAACATCAATAACAGCGCTAAAGCTACAGCGCCCGCAGAACGTACGTACAGCTCATTACCGACTTGACCACCAACCACATCTACCTTTGGCACAGTTGCCGTGTTATTTGGTAGTTGTACCGCAGCAGTAATTGCTTTGGTTAAGTCTTCTGCTTCAACATCTTCTTGCACAGGCATACGTACCATTAGGTCGCGGTCTGAACCAAGCGTTTGTACCACAGGGTCGTTAAAGCCTGCTTTGACCAATGCGTTAGAAACATCGGTGGCTTTTACTGGATTGCTATAGTTGAGTTCTGCAGCAATACCCCCAGTAAAGTCCAAACCTAAGTTTAAACCTTTGGTGGCAATGAAGAAGATACTGGCAACCGTTAATAGAATAGAAAGCAATGCCGCAGGCAAAGCAATCTTCATAAACGGAATCACGCGCTCATCATCAGGGCGGCCATATTTTTTTGAAGGCAGTTGAGTATTCTCAGTCATCAGTGATCTCCTTAAATGCTCAACTTTTTCAAGTTACGTTTTTTGCCGTAGATGATTTGTACAATTGCACGGGTCACTGTAATTGCAGTAAACATCGAGCAGACAATACCAATCATGAGCGTCACAGCAAAGCCTTTGATTGGACCTGTACCAATCGCAAACAGAATGAATGCCACCAAGAATGTGGTTAAGTTCGAGTCGAAAATAGTGTTATACGCTCGGTCATAACCCGCCACAATGGCTTGTTTGGGCGAGGCCCCCCACTTAATTTCTTCTCGTATTCGCTCACAAATCAAGACGTTGGCATCTACCGCCATACCAATGGTAATTACGATACCCGCAATACCCGGCAAGGTGAGTGATGCACCAATCCAAGACATGACGGTTAAAATCATGGCTAAGTTAAACACTAAAGCGAAGTTGGCAATCAGACCAAACAGACGGAAGAACACCACCATCCAGATTGCAACCAAAATGAAGCCAATCTGAGTCGACAATACGCCTTTATCAATGTTTTCTTGACCCAAGCTTGGACCAATCACACGTTCTTCGACAAAGTACATTGGCGCTGCCAAGGCACCTGCACGAAGCATTAAGGCCAATTCAGAGGCTTCTTGTGGGGAATCTAGACCTGTAATACGGAACTGCGAACCCAATACCGCCTGAATGGTTGCAGCATTAATGACGACAGATTCGGTATATGGGGTGCGTACTTCAGTTTGTGTGCCAGTTTCATCGGTCACATAGCTAATACGTTGTTTGTTTTCAATAAACAATACCGCCATACGTTTACCCACAGCGTTACGTGTCGCATCTGCCATGAGTTTACCGCCCGCAGCATCAAGGGTAATGTTAACTTCTGCACCGCCTGTATCTTGGCTAAAACCACTCGACGCATTTTGAACACGCTCACCCGTTAAAATACGGCTGCGGTTCAATAATAATTGGCGACCACTGTCCAAAGATTCAAAGGCAAACGCTTCTGTGCCAGGTGGTACGGTACCTGTAGCCTGACCTGTGTACGGATCAATATATTGATCATTTAAGTCAGACACCAAGCGGAATTCGAGGTTCGCAGTACGACCGAGTACACGCTTCGCTTCAGCTGTATCTTGTACGCCTGGCAATTCCACTACAATACGGTTACTGCCTTGGGTTTGTACCAAAGCCTCAGCCACACCTAACTCGTTAATACGGTTACGTAAAGTGGTTAAGTTCTGATTGACCGCATACGATTGAATTTCTTGCTTGCGAACATCAGTATAGTTTAGACGTAAGCTAGAACCTTCTGTGGTAGCTACAGCTTGCTGAGTATACTCATTACCGTTACGACGCAAGAAATCCATTACTGCATCACGGTCTGCATTATTGGCAAACTGTAGGGTGATGGTGTTGTTATTCAGCGAAAGGCTATTAAATTTCAGCTTGTTGTCACGCAATTGACGGCGTAAATCGGTGGCTGAAGTTTCCATACGCTGGCTGATGGCCTTGTCCATATCCACTTCTAATAAGAAGTGCACACCACCACGTAAGTCCAGACCGAGCTTCATTGGTTTTGCACCAATTTTTTGTAGCCATTCTGGTGTGGTTGGCGCAAGGTTCAGCGCCACGACATAGTCATCACCTAAACCGCGACGTAAAGCTTCTTTGGCTTTGAGTTGGGCTTCTGAGGTGTCTAAACGCAACAATGCAGCATTGTTGGTAAAGCTGTTGTCATGACTGGCAATATTTTCTGATTGTAAAATTTGCTCTGCTTTTTGTATGATGCTTTGATCAATTTGGGTACCAGCTTTGGCACCTGAAATTTGAACAGCAGGTTCATCTGGATACAAGCTAGGCAGGGCATATAATGTACTCACCACAAGAACAACGAGGATGAGCAGATATTTCCATGCTGGGTAACGCATTTATTTTCTTCTTAAAATGAAAAAGTCGTGCGTGAGCACGACTCTTTTTGATTAGAGGTTGTTTAATGTGCCTTCAGGAAGAACTGAAATGACACTCGCGCGTTGTACTTTTACTTCTACACCACGGTTCAGCTCTACCACTGCAAAATCACCTTCAATTTTCGTGATTTTACCCATAAGACCACCTGCGAATACCACTTCACTGCCTACGCCCAAGCTTTCAATCAGTGTACGATGCTCTTTGGCACGCTTTGATTGTGGACGCCAAATCAGGAAGTAGAAAATTGCAATGAAGACTGCAATCATTAAAAGGTTAGCCACAAGGCTTGGTTGTTGTGCAGCTTCACCTGCTGCGTGAGCGGTCGAAATAAAAAGGCTCATTTCATTTTCCTAAACTAAAAACTGGCGATCAGTGATCTGATAATAAATTGGGTTTGTTCTGCAATTTACCTTGTCTTTTTACTCAGCGCAAATACTGAAAAGACTAATCTTCAGGACAAGGCGGTACTTCTAGGCCACGACGGGCATAAAAGTCCTGTACAAATTCATCGAAAGTGCCGTTATCTAAGGCATTGCGAATATCTTGGGTAAAGCGTTGGTAATAACGTAAGTTATGAATAGTGCCCAACATTGACCCCAACATTTCGCCACATTTTTCTAAATGAAACAAATAAGCGCGGGTAAAGTTCTTGCAAGTATAGCAATCACAATGCGGATCGAGCGGGCTTTGGTCATGACGATACTTACTGTTACGAATACGCACCAAGCCATCGGTTACAAAGTAATGACCATTGCGCGCATTACGGGTTGGCATCACGCAGTCGAACATATCGACGCCACGACGAATTGCTTCCACAATATCTTCTGGCTTGCCGACGCCCATCAAATAACGTGGTTTATCTTCTGGCATTTTAGCTGGCAAATAATCCAGTACTTTGATCATTTCTTCTTTCGGTTCACCCACCGAAAGACCGCCAATGGCATAACCATCAAAACCAATTTCAAGTAAGCCGTTTAAAGATTCAACACGTAAATCTTCGTACATACCGCCTTGAATAATCCCGAACAGCGCGTTACTGTTTTGTAGTTCATCATGGTGATGTGTTTTACAGCGTTTTGCCCAGCGTAAAGACAATTGCAAAGATTTTTGTGCTTCTTCATGCGTTGCAGGATAAGGCGTACATTCGTCAAAAATCATCACGATGTCAGAGTTCAAAGTTTTTTGAATTTCCATCGAAATTTCAGGCGAAAGAAAAACCTTTGAGCCATCAATAGGCGAGCGGAAGGTCACACCTTCTTCTTTAATTTTACGCATTGCGCCTAAGCTAAACACCTGAAAGCCACCAGAGTCAGTCAAAATAGGCTTATCCCATTTGATGAATTCATGTAGACCGCCGTGTTGCTGAATCACTTCTAGCCCTGGACGCAAATATAAATGAAAGGTATTGCCTAAAATAACCTGTGCCTGAATTTCTTCAATATCGCGTGGCAGCATGCCTTTGACTGTGCCATACGTCCCCACAGGCATAAACACAGGGGTTTCTACCACACCATGAGCAAGTGTTAAACGACCACGACGGGCGCGCCCCGACTGACCTAATTTCTCAAACTTCATATATGTTCCAAATCAAGGCGAAAAAACAGTTCGCTGATTGTTCATGCTAAAAGTGCACTATTTTCCTAGATTCTGCACGGAATTGCCAGTTGAGATACGTTTTCCTTGGTAAAAATTGCGAGTAAATATTTTGTTTAAATCCACTGCGTTTACATGGCGTAAAATTGCTGAATACGTTGGGTAATTTCTTCTTTATGTAAGGCAAACTCCTCTTGTTCATGGTTGTCCATTGCAGCAACGTGCTGAATTAAACGCTGAATATATAAATTACTGTCAATAAAACTCGGTTCTAATGTGAGCAAATAGGCTTCATGTGCAATGCTCAAATAATCATACGGTTCCACTTCTAAAAGTTGTGCCAGATCAATCAGCAAGTCTTTATCCACTTGTTGTAGTTTGAGCTTGGGTTGTGCGGTGGATTGTTCCATCGTGGTTTGAGGCGCTTTGTTGTGCAGGAATTCATCGAGCAAAGCACTTGGAGCGTTTAGAAATTGCGCTGAGTGGATTTCTACATCGACCTGTTTGGGCACATGAATAAAAAACAGAATTTGGCTTAAATCTAAGCCATAAGCGCCCGATAAAGATTGTTTAGCCTGCTGAAATATATCCAGTAAAAGTTCAAGATGGTTGTATTGCAGCGTGTCATTGGAATTCAGCAGAGGATTGCCATAGATATGTCGCTGTTTAAAATAATCTGCAAAAATATTTTTAAATTGATGCAGACCGCTAGAATTGTTGGCTTGAGTGCGATAACGCCATTTTTCTATATTCCATTTATTTACTTCAGATAAATATTGTGCTTCATCTTCCTGTTCATTAAACAGGCTGCGTTGGCTTGAAACAGCTAAATAATCGACCCCAAGATATTCATTAAAGACCAGTACACAGGCATAAATTTGGTCTTGTTCATATTGCTCATAGAGTTGGAAAAACTCTTGAATGAGGGTGTTTTTCAGGTTCTGAATATGTTCTAACATTTTATCGGCTTACTTTTTATTTTGGGATTTATGTTTTGAGCAATTGTTGTTTATATTTTGCTCAACCTCATGATTGTGTCAAAGCTGAGAAAAATGTCAATAAGACAAAACAAATTGTAGTCAAAGCTCACTTAAGTTGTTAAATTGTAATTAAAATCAATTCATAGAGGTGGGCTATGAGTGAATTAAACAGTGCACTAAAAGAAGACCAATTCTATAAAACACTTTTGGAAACCACGAATGCAATTCCGTGGCAGATTAACTGGAAAACCAAAGCTTTTAGCTATATTGGCCCACAAATTGAGTCTTTACAGGGTTGGACGCAAGACAGCTGGAAAACTGCACAAGATTGGATTGATCGGATGCATCCTGAAGATCGGGACAAGACCGTGAATATGTGTGTGAGTCTGTCCGATCAAGGCACAGACCACGAAGCGGATTATCGTGCCTTAACCGCTACAGGAGATTATGTCTGGATTCGTGATGTGGTGCATGTGATTCGTGAAAATAACGAAACTGTGGCGATTATTGGGTTTATGTTTGATATTTCTGCGCGTAAACAAATGGAGTTGGAACTCGAAGCGTTGAGTCGCAAAAATCTGGCTTTGAGCTTACAAGACCCGCTGACCTTGGTTGCCAATCGAAAGGCGCTCAGTGAGCGTATAGAAAACGAATTTAAACGTGCTGTGCGTCATCAACATGCATTGTCTCTCTTGTTTATCGACATCGACCATTTCAAGCCTTATAACGACAATTATGGACATTTACAGGGTGATCATTGTTTGATTAGTGTGGCGCAGTTGCTTAAACAACACTTTGCGCGTGCATCTGACTTTGTGGCTCGCTTTGGTGGTGAAGAGTTTGTGGTGCTATTGCCTGAAACACCATTGGCAGATGCTGTACAACTTGCTGAAAACTTTAGGCAGGCAGTATATGCGCTGGAAATTCCACATACCAAGACAGGGGAGATTACCCAAGTCACTGTGAGTATTGGCGTAAATAGCTATCATCAAAATCAGCAATATCACAATGTGGTCGACTTTCTGCATTCAGCCGATGAGTTGTTGTATCTAGCAAAAAACAAGGGACGCAATCAGGTGCAGTATTTGACACAGTCTTTTGTTTAGTTGAAATCTAAAAAAACAGCAAGCTTCGTGCTTGCTGTTTTTATTTATGCGTTGAAAAATAATTTTAAATGAGCGGTTTAGAATTAAATGGCTTAAAAGTTTGGACGATAATCAAAACTTTGTGCTGCACCGTTGTCCCGAAAGGCACGCACAGGCTTTTTCGCTGTGGTTGCAGTGTTGATCATGTTGTTGGGAAAGACCTGAATATAGTTATTAAACAACTCGACATTGCGGTTATAAATAGTAATCGCAGCACCGACATTTTCGTTCTGCTCATCAATTTCATGCATCATTTTTAAATACAATTGGTCGGCTTTGAGTTCAGGATAATTTTCGACCACCACATTCAAGCTGCGCATCAATTCTTTGCTCAAGGCTTCAACACGTTGTAATTGGCTGACATCGGCATTGTTGATGTTTAGGTTCATAATATTTTGGCGCAGTTCAGTCACTTTTTCTAAAGTGCCTTTTTCCATACCTGCATATTGTTCGACCACTGGCGCAAGTTCTTCAAGCGTTTTTAACTTCTGTCGTTCAAAACTGGTCACATCTGCCCAAGCGCGGATGGTGGCGTTGTGGTGGCGTACGATGTTGTTACGAATCATGATGCCCAGCATCACCAAGACGATGACAACCAAAAGAAAAATTGCGATACCCATGTTTTGCCCCAAGACGATTTTCTTAGTCCAGAAAATCAACCAAATCTGTCTGTAATTGTTCTAAATAAGGTAATTTAAAAGTGCGTAAGTGTCCACGCAATGCGGAAATATCTTGAATATTTTTTGCTTTACTGGAAATTTCAAACAGGTTGCGATTGCCTAAAAAACAGAGCGTGTTCCGCTCAGGGTGAAATAACAAATCACCTTGCTGATGCTGAAAAAAATCATCCAGTTTTAACACCATTGCAGGGCTGAGGGTGCGCGCCAGTTGAATTGCATCACTACCAAAAAAGTTGAGTTTTTGATTCAGGCGAATGTCACTGGTATGCCACGGCACATGATAAGGAGCACCAAAAGTTTTATTATTTGAGGTAACGGCTAAACCTTGTAGCTGCACATCAAAGACAAATACGCCCGATAAATGCCGCACCACTTCACGCACTTTATAGTCATTGCCATTTTGATCTTTAATGCGGGTTTCACTGACATAGCGATATTCAAAGACCAAAACCTGATGTTGCTTGCCTTGTTGATCTTGCCAAACAGTACTGGCGTAACGGCGAATTTCATTGGACAGATTCCCCAAATTAAACAAGGGAAACAGACTTTTTAAATGAGCAATCAAATAAACGGGTTGTAGGGTTCGGGCAAGATGTTGCGGTGGTTGCTGCCATGCCAGTTGATAGCGCTGTGCAATGCTTTCTTGTTCTAAAAAAGTGATGACTTCTTCAATGGGGTCGTCTTGTTCATAGGTAATAAATGCCCAGAAGATACAGCCTAACCCAATCAGCAAGCAGAATTGCAGCCAAATATTACTCGGTTGAATCATGAGCAATAAACAGAACAACACACCTATAATGCCAAGCAGGACAGGCAAAACATTTTCAAACTTGAGGGTGATGTCATCTTGCCAAGGGTGTAAGCCATCTAAAATATCTTGATGGCTTTGTGCTTTTTTTCCAATATCCCATAACCGCGCGATATTACGAAATACCCGTTGATTCTTCTTGCGTCGAATATGAATGGAGTGTTGCACGGTATCGAGCGGCATGGCGGTTTCTTTTACAGTTTGAAAATTAAGTCTGAGCTTGATCAATCAGCATGGCATCGCCATAGCTAAAGAAACGATAGCGTTCCGCCACAGCATGTTGATAAGCCTGCATGACATTTTCACGGCTTGAAAGCGCAGATACCAACATTAATAAGGTGGATTCAGGCAAGTGGAAATTGGTAATCAAACGATCCACCACTTTAAACTGATAACCTGGGTAAATAAAAATTTGCGTATCACCCGACCAAGCCGCAAGTTCGCCTGAATGGGCTTGAGCTGCACTTTCCACGGCACGGGTGGCAGTTGTGCCCACTGAAATAACTTTGTTGCCTCGTGCTTTGGTTTCACGAATCAGCGCTACGGCAGCTTCAGAAACTTCACACCATTCACTGTGCATGATGTGATTGGCAATATCATCGGTACGTACAGGCAGGAATGTACCTGCGCCCACGTGCAAGGTCACAAAGGTTTTTTGAATGCCTTTATCTGCTAGCTGTTGCAGTAAGGCTTCATCAAAGTGCAAGCTGGCAGTGGGTGCGGCAACACTAGCGAGTTTTGTTGGGTCGTTAAATACGGTTTGATAACGCTCGGTATCAATCGCTTCTGCTTCGCGGTTAAAGTAGGGTGGAATCGGCAACTGACCGTAGGCATCCAATACGTCTAAAATAGGCTGCGAAAACTCGACAATAAAAAAGTTTTCATGGCGACCTTGTACGGTCACTTTTACAGCATCAGGCCCAATAAACAGTTCTGCACCTGCTTTTGGTGAGTTGCTGGCTTTAATATGGCAATGGGCAATAAATTGATCTTGCAGACGTTCTACCAAGACTTCCACTGCACCGCCTGTGGCACGTTTACCTTTAAGACGCGCTTTCATGACTTTGGTATCGTTAAGTACCAGTAAATCGCCCGCTTCGAGTAAATTCAGTAAGTCGGTAAATTGATGGTCATGATACTGACCTTGAGCATCAAGATGCAGCAGACGAGAGGCGCTACGACTTGCTAGTGGGTAACGAGCAATGAGTTCATCGGGGAGATTAAAATTAAAGTCAGAAAGCTGCATGATAAAAACAAGTTAGAACACTGGGAAAACTGCGCCTAGTATATGCTTTTTTAGGTTTTATGGATGAAATTGGTCGATTATAAATCAAAAAAATGACAGCTGATTTAATTTTAAACAATTGCAAAAAACTTGCGTTGACAAGCTGTCAAAAAAGTTTATTATACCCATCAACACCTACCCGAGGTGGTGAAATTGGTAGACGCGGCGGACTCAAAATCCGCTGTCAGAGATGACGTGTCGGTTCGAGTCCGACCCTCGGGACCACAGATATATAATTATATGCAAACTCATCGCATATAAGCTTCGAAAGCCCTGATAATTCAGGGCTTTGTTGTATCTACATGCCAACATATACCTATACACATCCAAAAGTTTTAAAGATACGATTAAAGATATAGGACATCTTTTAATTTTATATCTTTATCATGGCAAAAATCGTCAAACCTCTTACCGATACCAAGTGCTCTGCGGCGAAACCAAAAACGAACGCTCAAGGTAAATCTGTGTCTAATAAATTGTCAGATGGTCATGGTCTATACCTTATTGTAAGACCCACTGGCACCAAAACTTGGCAATTTATCTACGGTAGAAAAAAATACCTGAATTCGAAAGGCAAGCCGACTGATGGTGTGATTACGATTGGCAACTATTCTAAAGCGGGTGTAAAGGGAGTGATTATTTCTCTAGAGGAAGCTCGTGCCCGTAGAACAATGTATTTAGCTCAGATCGCAAATGACATTGACCCTATTGATTATATAAAACTCGAAGAAGAAAAATTGAAGGATAGATTCGACTTTGAATCGGTGACAAGAGCTTGGCATGTAGCTTATGCCCAGTCATCAGGTGCGCAAGAATCTACAATCGCTAAGTCGCTTAGAAACTTTGAAATGTACGTCTTTCCAATTATTGGTGAGAAATTAATTGATTCGATTAAGCCACGTGACCTCAGCCATGTTCTTGAGCATATCGAGACTACAGGTTTTGGTGAGGTTTACGATAAGGTCAAACGCAGATTATCAGCTATTTTTGCTTATGCGGTTAGTAAAGGTTATATCCCTGAGAGTCCCGCCGTGCATTTGAAAGGCGGTTTGACGAAGAAGAAAGAGGAAAAACATTATCCTAAGTTGCCTTTAGATCGGTTGCCTGAGTTTTTTTCACGGCTGAAGAATGATACGGGCGTTCCTTTAACTAAGTTATACACCGAGTTTGCGCTCCATACTTTTGCACGATCAAGTGAAATGATGTTCGCACGTTGGAACGAGTTTGACTTCGATAAAAGCATTTGGACGATACCCGCAGTACGCACACCCGTTAAAGGGTGCCCAAGTTCGCATCGTGGTGCAAAGATGCGCAAAGAGCATGTCGTACCTTTGTCACGTCAGGTAAAAGACATCCTCATGGAGGTGAGACAATATAGCGGTATGGGACAGCATGTATTTCCTGCAAATCATGACTTAAACAAGTTCATTAGTGAAAACACTGTAAATAAGACTTTAACTCGCATGAAATACGACACCAAGACTGAGGTGTGTTTGCATGGCTTTAGAGGTATGGCACGTGGTGCATTGGCTTTGAGTGGGTTGTTTGATCGAGATGCGATTGAACGTCAAATGAGTCACAAGGGTGAAAACGAAGTCGAATGGGCATACATGCACCACGTTGAATATTTAGAAGAGCGTAAAATTCTCATGCAATGGTGGAGCGATTACTTGGATGAAAACAAGACAAAGTATGTTTCACCACAGGAGTTTAGAGACCGATTATTGTCCGATGCACGTAACGGTATCCAAAGCTTTAAATACGGTAAGCTCATCAAGTTTCAAATGGCAATGTTGAACGCAAGTTGATCAAAAAAGTTCGAATGATTTAAAAATAATCATTCGAACGTCTTTTCTCAGAGAGAGTAAGTCACGGCTAACTATAATGTAGGTATAGACGTTTTCATCTGTAATTTAAGGAATGAATTAGCATGGATACGATTCAACCTCTGCGCCTTTCGATGAATAAAGTGTGTGGTATGCTTGATGTGACGAGAGAAGGATTGCGGAAATTGATGTTAAATGACCCAGACTTCCCAAGAGCGTTAAAAAGCGGTCCATCGAGGCAGGCGGCCGTATATTTTGATTATCAAGACCTAATCAAATGGCACGAAAATCAAAAGAAACAACATTATAGCTAAATTACAGCTAATGTTATAAATGTGAAAGCAAAAAGGTTATACAGCTCTACGGAGTTGCAGAAGCCAAGCGACCAAACAGCAAACGACTAAACATTCAACTTCAAAGCACTCACGAACAAACTTCAAAGCACTCACGAACAACTTCAAAGCACTCACGAACAAACTTCAAAGCAAATTAATGGTTTGCCTACGAGATAGGCGTTCTTAAAATTCTTGAAGGAAGGCTAAATGAAGCTTCTAAATCAATGGCATGCAGCCGAATTAATTGCACAGCACCTTAATGGTGAAGTCCGTAGTTGGTATGGATACCTGACACGTAATATTAGGAATTGGCATAAACAACATGGCTACAAGATCACGGTCCATGTTGAAAATGGAAAGCTTGCTTACAGTCGTGAGGCATTGCTTGAGTTCGTACGTGTCATGAAGACTCCCTCAAGGCAGAAAGTGCCGCAATAGGCTATTCACCCCGAATAGTATCAATAGCATTCGGGAGTAAAAATTACTCCCACTTAAACATTTAAAGTTAAATACAAACTTCTCATCGGGCTAAAACTTGGCGAGAAGTTTGCCATTCAATACGTGAAATTAGCATGATTAACTACAATGAGAGCCTGAATCAATCTACTGGCTGTGATTTTGATTTGGACAAAATGTTCGAAAGAGAATTTGAACGCGAGTTGGAGAGTGAGTTCGAATGGACGTTGTATCAACGTCTAATCGACATGAGATGTAAGCCCAAAAAAACATTAACGATTTCAACACAAACTCCAACAGCCCAAATGAATGAGACATTAGATGAATTACAGTCAAGAGTGATGGAGCATGTTGCGGAGTCTCAAAGGTTCGAAGATGAAATTTATAGTGACATCAATACCGAAGCTTATTTGAGAGCTAAACCACATGCGGTAGTTGATTGGCTCGATTTGAAATTTGTTGTAGATCCATCAAAATGTAAATTCTATGGTAAGCCAGATGCTCGTAGCTATATCAAGGCATACTTAACTAAGCATACGGGCATTCGTCATTACATCCGGGCAGACAGTGAGGTTGTCCAAGATGGAGCAAGCTTTACTATTAGACTGCATGATGTAAAGAATCGAAAAGCCCTACGCAAAATTACTGATCTCTTGAGAGAGCAATACGGTTGCAAGGTTGAAGAAATGACTGTGGAAGCCATTGAATTAGCATTTGACTTTTATAATGCACCTAGTTCTGCTTTCCTTGTCGCGCTACATAAATCTTTAAAATACCCTAAAGCATGTAGCCGAAAGAGGATCTATAAGACTAAGGGGACGACTAGGGATATTCCTGAGTCAGTACATGAGCTTGTTCAGTTGATTGAAGATGGATTCAATATCGCATCGGGAGATCACCGCTTCGATGAGCTTTGTACGAGAGCGTACCTCAAGCGAACCGATATGAATGGGAAGTCACTCCCTGTAGATCAGCATCGGTTGAGATTAGAGATGACTTTCAGAAAGACTTTCTTTGAGCGAAAAAATTTGGATTGTAGTCTGTTTAACTTGCCGAGTCTTATCACTCATGGATTCAAACAGATGGAGTTTACTCGACTGAATAAGGGAGCTTTGGAAGACGAGAAAGAACAATATCGCAAATGTGTGAAAGCCTATGGTCAGGAACTGTTACTAGCGCCTAGTCGTAGTCGCCGTAAACGAGACCTGCACGATGCAATTAAGATGAATGGTCCACTGAATGAGATCAAGCGATTGCAAGCTAAAGCGCTGGCTGAACGATTCAGAATGCACAAATTTCGGTGATTTTTTTGACTAACCCAATTCAGTGCAAACCCATACTGTATGCGGTTTTACGCTGAATTCAAACTAGTGCGTTGCCCTAATAACATTAGGTATCAGTATTAAGTATCAAAGTAATAAGAAAAAAGCCAAAATTTTGGTGTGAATCCAACTTTTCCTGTTCAGCTTCACATGCCACGTATTCCAAGATCAATGTTGGTATCACTTCGATTTACCACTTGCGCCGCAGTGGTAAATCTCTGTCATACCTAAATTCACTATCACAGTCGAAGTCCTAGGAAAATCTCCAAATGCGGTATGTGTTGCGTTCATCGACCAAGAGTCTGGAGCAATGTTCTTATACTTTGAAATTCGTTGAAAAGGGTAGTGATTAAATCTTTTGGGGGCGGTCTGCTTGACCTAGAGCGGGAGTGAAATTTGGATTAATTCTCGTAAAACACTATAAGCCTTCTCGCTTCAAAACTTTATCAAGATTTAATGTGAAATTAACGCGATTTGGGGCGTTTTTGATGTGGGGTGGGAAAAAGTATATCGGGATGGGTAAGGCGCGCTTACAGCGCAAATGGTGAGCTTCTAGAATGATGTTTTTGTCGGTAATAGCGGTTATTTTGAATGTGAGCGAAGTGACTTGATAAGTTTAATTGTAAGTCACCTGTGACTTTGTTTAAGTTTTTGTTTTGTAATATTAATTTTTTGTTTATGAACTTTTTGCTAACCTCTTTTTTTTGGAAAGGTGTGGCTGGTGAAAGATACTAAATATGCTAATAGGTTTGGTGTCGATATTGCGGAGTTAGCATTCAAATTGTTGTGCATGATTGATGTTGATCAATATATCGAGCAAGACAAAGACTTTAAACGAGGAGACTTAGAGCTAGTTGCGGAAATAACAGCCATTGAGTATGCCAAAGTTGTGGGTATAGACGATGTTTCGTTAGCGGCACAACATTTACACAATGCCGCACAAGAGCTACTAGACGCCCATGTGTGGGTTGAAAATGACCTTACAACAGGAAAAGGCTTTATCAAGTTCATTGGAAGTTATAATTTTTATGATGAGGATGAAAAGAGCCTAGTTCAAATTCGATTGTCAGAGTCAGGGCAAAGTTGGTTAAGTTTCAATAAGGATTGGTTTTATGGCCAATATATCGAGCTAGCATCAGCAAGACTTATCTATACAACTCCGATCATCAACAATCTATTCGGTGATTGTGACTAATAGTCTTTGGATTTTCTAAAGATTTTACCTAAGATAAGACCCAAACTGCACATTTTGAGCTTTGGGTCATGTCGTCCTTTTATCGTATATGTCGACCTTTTCAGCTGTAAACACAGAGTTTCCACTATAAAGCCATTAAGATTATTGAATAAACAGCTAATTAAGCTACCTCTCAGCGCGAGGCTAACGATTTTCAGAATATAGCTATGGCATCGTTGTGGGGTTGAAAAATTTGAACTAGACTGGACAATATTGACAATTTGAGCATCTAAATGACCCAAAACGCATCTAGTGAAAGCGTTCTGACTCTGGCTGAAGTAGCTGCCTATTTAAAGGTCACAGAACGGACCATCTATCGGTTGGCTGGTGCAAAAAAGATTCCTGCCTTCAAGGTTGGGGGGAGCTGGCGTTTCCGTAAAACCGACATTGACGACTGGATCAATTCTCAGTCGTTAGATACGGAAGGGCTAAACAGTTGATCACTGCCTACCACGCCAAGTATTACGCCCACGAGCTAACTCGGCGACACGCTGCCGATGGCGTAGATCGCCTCTCCCAATCGCTGTTCGATGCCAGCGTCGATCTGAACCCGCACCAGATCGAGGCGGCGCTGTTCGCACTTCGCAACCCGTTGCAGGAAGGCGTGCTGCTGGCCGATGAGGTGGGCCTGGGCAAAACCATCGAAGCTGCGCTGGTGGTGTGCCAGTACTGGGCCGAGCGCCGTCGTCGGCTGCTGGTCATATGCCCGGCCAGTCTGCGTAAGCAATGGGCGCAGGAGCTGCACGACAAGTTCGCCGTGCCCACAACCGTGGTGGATGCCGTTTCTCTGCGCAAGCAGTCCGCTGGCGACATGCTAGCTACCCTGCAACGGCAGGTTGGCAAGGCGGTAGTAATCATGTCCTACCAGTTTGCCGCCAAGCTGGAGGCCGAACTGCGTGCCGTGCCTTGGGATGTGGTGGTCATCGACGAAGCGCATAAACTGCGTAATGCGCACCGTGCCAGCAACCGCACTGGGCAGGCGCTCAAACGTGCACTGCAAGGCCGCAAGAAGCTGCTGCTCACCGCCACGCCGTTGCAGAACTCGCTGATGGAGCTATACGGCCTGTCAACGCTAATCGACGAGCACCTTTTCGGCGATGAAGCTGCCTTCCGCAAGCAGTTCATGAACAGCGGGTCGGGGCTTGGCGAACTGCGTGAGCGTCTTGCCAGCTTCGCCAAACGCACACTGCGCCGTGACGTGCTGGAGTACATCAAGTACACCGAGCGCAAGGCTCTCACCCAGCCGTTCAACCCCACCGATGACGAGCAGGCGCTGTACGAGCGCATCTCGGCCTTTCTGCAAAAGGAAGACTCCTACGCCCTGCCCAAGCAGCAGCGCCACCTCACAGCACTGATCTTGCGCAAGCTGCTGGCCTCCAGTTCGCACGCCGTTGCTGCCACCTTGGTCACCATCCGCGAGCGTCTGCAGGGCTTGCTCACGGCAGACACAGCGCAAGACGACGGCAGCCAGCTGGTCGAGCGGCTCATTGCCGAGGACGACCTAGAGCAGGACTGCCTGGAAGAAGAAGTCAGCGAGGCAGAAGCCAACATTCAAATGAGCGCCGAAGGCCCGGCGCCCGCACCAGCCGAAGCAGGTAAGCCGGGCGCTGCAAAAGATGCCCATGCCGTCCGCGCCGCCATCACCGCCGAGATCGCGGAGCTGACTGCGTTTGTCGATGCCGCCCAAGCCCTGAAAACTGACACCAAGGCACAGGCGTTACTCAAGGCACTCAACCTGGGCTTCGGCAAGATGGCCGAATTGGGTGCCCCACGAAAGACCATCATCTTCACCGAGTCAAAGCGCACTCAGGAATACCTGCATCGATTTCTTTCCGAGAACGGCTACGCAGGCAAGCTGGTGCTGTTCAACGGAACTAACAATCATGAGGATTCCACTGCCATCTATCAGTGTTGGTTGGAAGAGTACAAGGGAACAGACCGAATTACTGGCTCGCCTCAGGTTGATCGTCGCACTGCCTTGATTGATCATTTTCGGAAGGGCGACGGCACCGGCGCTGAGATTATGATCGCGACTGAAGCTGCAGCTGAAGGTGTGAACCTGCAGTTCTGTGCACTCATAATTAACTATGACCTGCCGTGGAATCCACAGCGCGTCGAGCAGCGAATTGGCCGTTGTCACCGCTACGGTCAGCGCTTCGATGTGGTGGTCATCAACTTCCTCAACACCCGTAACCAGGCCGACCAGCGCGTGCTGGAACTGCTCACCGAGAAATTCAACCTGTTCTCGGGTGTGTTTGGCGCAAGCGATGAAGTGCTGGGCCGCATCGAGGGTGGCCTCGATTTTGAGAAACGCATCCTCCAGATCTACGACACCTGCCGTCAACCCGAGCAGATCGAAGCCGCCTTCAATGTTCTCCAAACGGAGCTGGAAGAAGTCATTGCCGACCGGATCAAAGATACCCAGTCACAGCTGCTAGAGAATTTCGATGAGGATGTCCACGACCGGCTCAAGCTGCGTCTTCAGGACGCCGAAGCACGTCTCGACAAGCTGGGGCGCTGGTTCTGGGGTGTCACTCGCTATGCGCTCAATGACCGTGCACGATTCGACGAGCAGTCCTACGCGTTCTCATTGAGCACGCCGCCAACTGGTATAGCCACTGGCCGTTACCAGCTCATTCGTGGTGCGGCGCAGCCGGACATGCTGGCGCACTCCTACCGCCTCAGCCACCCGTTGGGGGAGTGGAGCATTGATACCAGCCTGAGTGCGGCAACGCCCGTCGCCACTTTGAAGCTCGACTACAGCAAACACGGCGCACGAGTCTCCGTCATCGAGAGACTGCGCGGTATGTCTGGCTGGCTGACGCTAGCCCGGCTGGAAGTCACCGCCTTCGAAACCACCGAGGCGCTGCTGTTCTCAGGTCTCACTGACGATGGTCAGGTGTTGGATCAGGAAGCCTGCGAAAAGCTGATGGCCATTCCGGCAGCAGGCAAACCCACTCCTTTGAGCACCACTGTGCCCGAGGCACTGCTGGCCAACAGCCAGCACGCAGTCGCTGCGACCATTGCTCATGTGCTGGAAGATAACCAGCGCCTGTTCAATGAGGAACGTGAAAAGCTGGAACGCTGGGCAGACGACAAGCTTTTGGCTGCAGAGGAAGCACTGAGGAATACCAAAGCACGCATCGTACAGTTGAAGCGCGACGCTCGCAAGGCCGCCACCTTGCAGGAGCAAGACGGTATCCAGCGTGAACTATCGGAACTAGAGCGCAAGCAACGCCGTCTGCGTCAGGAAATTTTCGCCGTTGAAGATGAGATCATTGCAAAGCGCGATGAATTAATTGTCTCGCTCCAGCAACGTCTGCAAGAAAAAACCAGTAATGAGACTCTTTTCAGCATTCGCTGGCAGGTCACTTGAAACGTAAATCCTTTGAAAAATCAGAAATCCAGAGATCAGTGAAACCCATGATAACAAAGCAGAATCGCAAATTCGAAGAGCTCGTCACCAAGCTGCGCGAGATCTTCCAGATTGACCGTCCTGAACTGGACTTCGGCATCTACCGCATCCTCAACGCGCGTGCCGGCGAGATCAACGATTATCTGCAAAACCGGCTGGCCGAGAAGGTGCAAGCCGCGCTCAGCCAAGGTGGCGCTGCACAGCAGGAGCAGGTGGCGCGCGAACTGAAGGACAAGGAGGCGCAATACCAGGCAGACGGCATCGATCCGGCCACGGTCCCGAAAGTGCAGGAGCTGCGCCAGAAACTAGCCCAGTACAGCACCGGTGCCAGTGAACACGAAAATGCCGTGTTCTCGCACTTGCTCGCCTTCTTCTCCCGCTACTACGAGCAAGGCGACTTCATCAGCCAGCGCCGCTACAAGGGCGACACCTACGCCATTCCCTATGCGGGCGAGGAGGTGATGCTGCACTGGGCCAACAAGGACCAGTACTACACCAAGAGCGGCGAGAACTTCAGCAACTACAGCTTCAAGCTCGAAGACGGTCGCACAGTGCATTTCCGCCTTACTGCCGCCGATACCGCCAAGGACAACCGCAAGGACAACGACAAGGAACGCTGCTTTGCTCTGGTGGCTGCAAAGACCGTTACCCGCGTGGATGAAAACGGTGACGAGTACGAGGAAGAGCTGGTGCCAGTGGAGGAAGTGCAAACCGCTGACGGTAGCAAGGAACTGTTCATCCGCTTCGAGTACGCCGCCCAGCCCAAAGGCACTAAGCAGGAGGCGCTGGTCAAAGCCGCTGTTGAGACTGTGCTTGACGATGCGGCCGTGAAGGCCCGCTGGCTGGCCCTGGGCAACCGCGCGCCCACCGAGAAGACCCCCCAGCGCACCCTGCTGGAAAAACACCTGAGTGATTACACCACCAAGAACACGGCGGACTACTTCATCCACAAGGACCTAGGCGGTTTCCTGCGCCGTGAGTTGGACTTCTATATCAAGAACGAAGTCATGCATCTGGATGATGTGCAGAACGCGGGCGCGTTCGCGGACATCGAAAAGAACCTGCGCATGATCCAGTGCCTACGCAGCATCGCGCTGGAGCTGATTACTTTCCTGGCGCAGTTGGAGGATTTCCAGAAGAAACTGTGGCTGAAGAAGAAGTTCGTTGTCTCCAGCCACTACTGCATCACGCTGGATCGGGTGCCGGAAGAGCTGTGGCCGGAAGTAGTAGCCAATGAGCAACAATGGGCGCAGTGGAAACAGCTGGGCGTGTGGGATGGCGATGCGCCGGGGGCGGTGGAGGACTTGAAGGCTGCGCAGTATCGGATGGTGGATACGGCACTATTCAATGACGACTTTAAGCATCGCCTTTTGGCAAATATCGACGATATCGAAACAGGCCTCGGCGGCGTCGTCATAAATGGGGATAACTTCCAGGCGCTCAATTTAGCGAAGTATCGTTACCGGGCAAGCATAGATTTCACCTATATTGATCCACCCTACAACACTGTCCATTCGAAGATCGCGTACAAGAACCAGTTCGAGCACTCAAGCTGGTTGGCTTTGATTTCCAACACGTTGCCATTCACTCGCGATCTTTTCGGAGAAGTTTATTCGTTTGGATTCGCCATTGACGATTACGAATATAACAATGCCTTTCACTGTTTAAAGGGGCATTTTACTGAATGCGATGTCTCGACCATCGTGATCAATCACCATCCACAAGGATCGGGTGGAAGGCTGTCACGGACGCACGAATACTACATCGTCGCCTCTCCAAAAGATGCTCCGCAATACCTTGGTTTTCCGAAAGAGGACGAGACCGAGGACAGGCAGTTCATGCGGAGTGGAACGGCTGACAACAACTACCGCGCGCCGCGTGGCGGGGGAGTTGGTCGTTGGCGTAGCTTCTACGCTCTTCTCGTTGATCCATCTACCAAGAAGGTTGTAGGAGCAGAGCCGCCGCCGCCACTTGGAACCGATTATCCAACCGGGCCAACGGCGGAAGGATTACAAAGAATCTATCCAATCAATACCACGGGTGAGGAGCGCGTTTGGCGGTCATCCTACGAAACCGGCAAGGTACGTGCAGCAAACGGCGAGTTGATCGTTACTGACCGTGGCGCTGTGAAACAGCTGATCGATCATCAGGACAAGCGGGAGACACTATTCAGTAATTGGATCGGTGCAGACTTCAATGCAGGCACTAATGGCACTAACGTCTTGGATAGTCTCGGGCTCGGTGGAATTTTTGATTACCCGAAGTCAGTCAAAACCCTTGAGCAATCATTTTGGATGCAGTCATTCGGAAAGGCAGACTTTACTGTTCTCGATTACTTCGCAGGCTCAGGAACAACTGCACATGCAACAATTTCTCTAAATCGCCAGGACAACGCATCGCGCAAGTACGTTCTAGTCGAGCAAGGTGAGTATTTCGAGACCGTTCTGAAGCCAAGAATTCAGAAAGTCGTCTTTTCAGCTGATTGGGCTGGCGGCAAACCGACTTCCTCAGAGGCAGGCATTTCGCATTGCTTCAAAGCAATCAAACTCGAAAGCTACGAAGACACCCTGAACAACCTGCAACTGCGCCGTACGTCCGCGCAGGGCGATCTGCTGAACACCCTGCCGCAGCAGGCCAAGGACGACTACCTGCTCAACTACCTGCTAGACGTGGAAAGCCGTGGCTCGTTGCTGTCGGTGGAAGACTTCAAGAAGCCCTTCGACTACACCCTCAACGTGGCCGTGGATTCGGCGGGCGCGTTCGAGCCGCGCAAGATCGATCTGGTCGAGACCTTCAATTTCCTGATCGGCCTGCGGGTAAAGCACATCGACGCCCAGCCGCAGCGCGGCTTCGTCACCGTCACTGGAACCCTGCCCAGCAATGAGACCTGCCTCGTGCTGTGGCGCGATTGCGATGTTCTGGACTACGAAGGCATCAGCAAGCTCTGCGACAAGCTGTCCATCAACCCGGCGGACAACGAGTTTGACGTGGTCTACATCAACGGCGACCACAACATTCCCACCGTACTGACGCAGACGGCCGAGGAAGGCGGTGCCACCCGCGTGCTCAAGCTGCGCCAGATCGAGCCGGAGTTTCTGGAGCGCATGTTCTCCGTGGAGGACATCTGATGGCACGCACAGCAAAACCAAAATCAAAAAAACGCAGCTTCCATCAGGAATTGGTGCTCAACCGCTGGGTGCTGGGTTTCTTTCAGGGCGGCACGCTGGCGGCGCTCAAGATGCGCCTGAGCGATGACCGCTTCGAAGGCATCGACGAGGATGGTCAGACCAAGTTCTTCCACGAACTGATCCGAGGTTTGTTCGATCCCAACAAGGTGCCCGAGGCCGACCTGCGGCGCTACGACTTAAACATCGTCGCCCATTGGCAGGCCATCACCGCCCAGCGCAACAAGCTGGAAGGCCACGAACTGCAGATGAAGTACTTCCAGTACCTCTCGCTGCTGTTCACCGAGCTGTATCTGGACTGGCACTTCAACCACCGTCAGGACTTGCTCGATGGCCTGAACGAAGAGATGGTTCGCTATCGTGCCGAGAACGGCGCGGAACCGTTCCGTGACTTCGAAGCGGACGACCTGAACAAGGTCGCCTTCTGGAACGCCACAGGCAGCGGCAAGACCCTACTGCTGCACGTCAACATCCGTCAGTACCTGCACTACTTCCAGGCGGGGCGCAGCGATTACTTTCCCGACAAGATCATCCTGCTCACGCCAAACGAGGGGTTGTCACGCCAGCACTTGGAGGAGCTACACCTGTCTGGCTTCGGGTTCTCGCAGTTCTTCAACAAGGCCCAGTCACCCGCGCGCGGCACCATCGAGATCATCGACATCAACAAGCTGGGCGAGGAGATGGGCGACAAGACCGTCGCCGTGGATGCCTTTGAGGGCAACAACCTGGTGCTAGTGGACGAAGGTCACCGTGGTACGGGCACTGCGGCGGGCGCGTGGATGTCGCGGCGCGATGCGCTGGTGCGAGGCGGTTTTGCCTTCGAGTACTCGGCCACCTTCGGGCAGGCAGTGGCCAAGGGGATGACCGTTGAAAAGGCGGAAGAAGAAAGCCTCAAGTCCAAATGGAAGCTGGCTTACCCTGGGCAGCGCTTCAACCTTACCTCCGCCAAGGCGGATACAGCCCTTACCCTGACCGCTGAAGATAAGCGCCGCGCGCGCATCACCGCGACGCGCGAGATTTACGCCAAGTGCATCCTGTTCGATTACTCTTACAAGTTCTTCTATGAGGACGGCTATGGCAAAGAGTCGCTGATCCTCAACATGAATGGCGAGGCCTACGGGCAGGCGGACAACGCGCGCAAGTACTTCACGGCCTGTCTGCTTTCCTATTACCAGCAGCTGTGGCTGTGGAGCACTCACCGCTCGGCACTTGCCGACTTTAACATCGAAAAGCCGCTGTGGGTGTTTGTAGGCCACTCGGTAACTGGTTCAGATGATAAGAAGAAGCAGAAGCTTACCGAAGATGATTTGGCCAGTCTCTCCGACGTGTTGGCAGTTGTTCAGTTTCTTGCTTGGTTCCTGAACAACGAGGCTCAGATCAAGAGCTGGCTGGCCGACTTGATTGCGGACAAGGCGCAGATTTTGGACGCCAAGGGCAACAATATCTTCAGCGGGCGTTTTACGCCCCTGATGGGCTTCGGCGGTCGCGTGGATGATCTATACGCTGACATCCTGCTGCGCGTGTTCAATGCCTCGGCCCGCCAGCGCTTGAAGTTGGTCAACATCAAGAGCAGCAAGGGTGAGCTGGCATTGCGCGTGGGCGATGCAGAGCCCTTCGGCCTCATCAACATCGGCGACGATGCGGGCTTCTTCAGGATGGCAGAGGACGTGGAGGCCTTCGACAGCGAACGCGACGACTTCGGCGGTGCACTGTTCGGCACGCTGAACAACAAGGACAGCAACCTCAACGTGCTGATCGGCTCGCGCAAGTTCACGGAAGGCTGGAGCAGTTGGCGCGTGTCCACGATGGGCCTGCTGAACATGGGGCAGGGCGAAGGCTCGCAAATCATTCAATTGTTTGGCCGTGGGGTACGCCTCAAAGGCAAGGGTTTCTCGCTCAAGCGCACGCTGCCGCACGAGCGGCCTAAGGGCACGCATCTGGACAAGCTGGAGGCACTGAACATCTTCGGCGTGCGCGCCAGCTACATGGCCGCGTTCAAAGACTACCTGCGCGAGGAAGGCATCACGCCTAGTGACGAAGTGCTGGAGCTGGACTTCCCAACGCGGGCCAACCTGCCCAAAGGCAAACTCAAGACCTTGGCGCTGAAGGATGGCTACAAGGACAACCAGAAACTTGGGTTCAAGCGCACGCACTTTCCGTGGCTGTACGAAATACCCGCGCAGTTCCAGGGTAAGATCAAGCCCCCCCATGTGGTACTCGACCTGTATCCGCGTGTCGAAGCGCTGTCCAGCAAGGACAAGGGCGCAACCCCCACGACGGCGGAAGCCCGCAACAAGGGCAAGCTGAATCAGACGCTGTTCCCGGCTTTCAATTGGGATCGCATCTACCTGGCGTTGCAGGATTACAAGTTGCAGCGCAGCTGGAGCAACCTGCGGCTGGAACGGCAGAAGCTGATCGACTTCTGCGCGGGCGCGCAGGATTGGTACACGCTGTTCATTCCGGCAGCGGAGCTGAACGTGACGACCTTCGCCGACATCCGCAAGCAGGAAGACATCCTACTTCGACTGCTGACGGACTACACCGACCGCTTCTACAAGGCCCTGAAGACAGGCTACGAAGGCCAGTTCTACGACATCACCTACATCGACGAAGATCACGGGTCGATGCTCAAGCTGTACCAGTTCGAGATCGAGAACAGCGACGACGGTCTGGAGTATCTGGCTAAGCTGGAAATGCTGAAAAAGCTGGTGGCGGACGGCAAGATCGGCGAGGCCAGCAAATGGAACGCACCACACATGGTGGCCATCAGCTTCGACCGGCATCTGTTTTACCCCTTGTTTAGCTTCGAGCAGAATGAGGACAAAGATATTGTCCCCTTGAAGCTAAAGCCTTTGGGCCTAGGCGCGCCAAGTGAAGTGACGTTTGTCCGCGATCTGGAAGCATTCTACAACTCGCCTGACGGTAAGGATGCCATTGGCCAGCGCAGCCTGTACCTGCTGCGCAATGCAGATCGAGAGGGGAAAGGTTTGGGCTTCGCCTTGGCTGGTAATTTCTATCCGGATTTTCTGCTGTGGTTGGTGGACGATATCAGCGGCAAGCAGTGGCTGACCTTTGTCGATCCGAAGGGGCTGCTCAATCTCGATCTGTCGCATCCCAAGCTGGGCCTCTACAAGGAAGTGAAGACGCTGGAATCGATGCTGGCATCGCAGGCCAAGGCGGGAGAAGCGCCGCTGGTCTTGAATGCCTTTGTGCTGTCACCGACGAAATTCGCCGACCTGCTCAACGTCAGCGACACAACAAAGAAGGCTGATCTGGAAAGCCGCAATGTTCTGTTCATGGAGGATGGCCCAAGTACATACCTGAAAAAACTGTTTGTAGGTCTAGTTTAGAGAAGTGGGAGAAAGTCGAGGGTGAGTGAAGCTGCTTTAGCCGCTTCTCTTGCCATTTTGAATATGGTTTTGGGGCTGCTGTCGGGCAGCAGAGCCATGACGATATAGATATATATGTACTTTGCATGGTCTTTGCGAGGCTTAGTGGTGGCCATTTTTCTTCTGAGATGCAAGTAGCCCCCAGAGCCCTGCCACTAGTCTCTTTATGGCGTAAGCCGCAATCCCAAGCCGACCAAATAGATCAAGTGCAAGTGCACAGTGGGAGTTGCGCTCGGTCTAGGTGAACCAACTTGTGGAAGGCGACACTAACAGTAGGCACACTAGAAACATATTAATGCTAAAGGTGAGATTGTTTATGGTAAGGATATTCAACGGTAGAAAAGCTTGATTGTTGATAATTTGATCACTTGAGTTGTTGGCTCTTTTGTTGATAGTTTAGTCATCCAAAATCAGATTTTAGCTTTATGGTACCTTCGGGAATAAAGATACGAGTGCAGATACATCAGGGTGATTTGATTTTAAATTGGCTTATAAATCAATTGATAATGTCTAGAATATGGTTCTGACCCTCGGACCATATAAAGGAAAAGCCCTCAAGCATATTAAGACTTGGGGGCTTTTTTATTGTCTGTATATTAATGGGTTGTGCCATTTTTTAGCTCCAGTCTTAATGATTCCATTAGCCACAATTCAGGTGGCCACTTTGGAAAATGAGTACCCAAATGAGTACCTGATTTTTCATTGGTACTCA
>NZ_JAYJLK010000024.1:0-40485 GCF_051948795.1 Acinetobacter sp. Lyrl_1 | reverse complement strand
TAGAAAGTCAACATGCAATGTTGATTTTATTTTCAAACCCATCTACTCAAAACAAACTCAATTAATCTTAAATCAATCAACCAAGCTATTGTTTTTCAACAAGTTTTTATCAACATCACCGCCGATGGATGTGCATTATAGGTGAAATATTTTGCCTTGCAAGACTTTTTGCAAAAGAAATATATCAGGTGTTTATTTTTTGTTCATTTTTGCTTTTTCTACACACATTTTGAGCAAATTTGCTTTAATACATCGTTTCAATTAACTGTTACTATATACCCATCGGCGATATAACAGCTTTTGCTTACTCAGATTTAAGCGCTAGGATTCTTTATGTATCAACAAAAATATCTTTGGGTGTGCCTTGTTTCTTTAGGATTCATCACCTCAACACATGCGACAACGCCTTCTACTGAAGCAGCTGCTCAAGAAGAAACTGCTGAAGTTATTGCAGCAAATTCATCTTCTGAAACTAAAAGTAGTCGTTTGGATGCGCTTAAAGAATTAAAAAATGTAAAAGCCAAAGATTTAAAAGTGAATGCAAATGCTGCACAACCCGATGAAGTCAAAGACCCACTGCAACCTTTGAACCGTCAGATTTATGCATTCAACGATATGTTAGATCGTAATATCGCGCGTCCACTTGCGGTTCAATATACAAAGAAAGTCCCTGGTGAAGTGCGCGGGTCATATCGTCAATTCCGAAAAAACTTGGGCGAACCTTGGAATGCGGTTAACCAATTGATTCAAGGCCGCCCTTTACGTGCCGCAAAAACTTTAGGTCGTTTTAGTTTAAATACGATTACTACTTTAGGCATGGCTGACCCTGCACGTCGTTTAGGTTTAGACACGGAAGAAGAAAATTTTGGTACAACCTTGGGCTACTACGGTGTCCCTTCAGGGCCTTATGTCATGCTACCAATTTACGGCCCAAGTACTTTCCGTGATGGTTTCGGCACACTTGTAGATGGTCAGGCACGTCCACAAAAATACATTTTAGATGGCAATGACCGTTTATATTGGTCGGAGCAAGTTATGCGCGGCCTAGATACGCGCTCGCAACTCCTAGATGTAGAACAAGTATTACAGGGCGATAAATATGCCGCGATTCGGGATATTTACTTGCAACGTAAAAACTTTGAAATTGCGGAAAAGAAAGGACTCGATGCAGATAGTATTTCTTTTGTAGATGATGAAAGCGAAGAACTTTTTGATGATCAAGAAGAAATAAACCCGCCTGAAGAAAGCAAAGAATAATTTGTAAAACATTTTACTCAAGGTGAGTTTTTACTTTCCTTGAGTATTCAGGCATTGTTATAGTAACGCTTTGTTTAGGTTCAGGGTCAACACAAAACTCTATGTATTTCATTCAACCCACACGTGATATTCCATATCTAGAACAGGTGCTCGACACACTTCCTAGTGTGCAAATGATTCACATAGATGACATCAGCTTGTATGACCCAACCATTATTGCAATTGCCGATGTGCAAGATTATTTAACCCATCAATGGAATTTACCCACGATTGTATTGGCCTTTGAAGATGAAGGCACAGCATTGGTGCAAGCATGGGAACAAGGCGCTTTAGCAGGTTGGTTGTGGAGTCGTTTACCAGAAAATCCACCACAAGCCTTACGCAAAATAGACGCACAATATAAACGCAATCAAGACAGCCGCGACTTACCTTCAGCTGCTGAACTACAAAAAAAATTACTGCCCAATCCTATCGAACTGTGCAACTACCGTGTAGATACGTTATTTAAGCCTTCGGCTTATTTGTCGGGCGATTGGTTTGATTACTGGAAAATCAGTGATAAAGAAATCATGTTCTATTTAGCCGATGTCTCTGGGCATGGTGTAACTAGTAGTTTACTAACGTCTTGGATGGCTGCATTTCATGGTCGCTCCAAAACACCACGCGAACTGATTAAGAAGCTGAATGGCATGTTGGTTCAAGAAAATATTGAAAAGCATATCACCATGATTAGTGGGATTTTAAATATTGAAACCCACGAACTGCGTTGGTCGAGTGCGGGGCATTATCCACCTGCCATTATTATCGAACCCAATCAAGCACCTAAAATTTTAAATACCAGTAGTTTTCCTTTGGGACTGACTGAAGATTTAGAAGTTGAGGAATTTGAGTGCGTATTAAATAAACAGGCGCGGTTTATTATCTGCTCCGATGGTGCGTTAGAACCTTATAGTGGTGGTTTGAATGAACAGTTTGAACAATTGGTCTTTCACTTGCAAAATCAATCATTCCAAGCCCCCGATCATGTAGCAGATGATATTGCGATCTTGAGTTTGTGTCGAACAAAATAACCAATAAATCAGCCAGTTAACTTCTCAACCCAAGATATACGACTGTAAGCCACTTGAGTCTATATAGTCGCTATGGGATAATTATCTAATCCTTCTCTGCAAATGGCATTTATATGTCAACAGGTCATGTTGAATATGCAAGTTTGAATGGAACGCATATCTTTAAGCTTTTTGGCGAAGTGCGTGCCCAATCTTGTATTAGTCTAGACAAACTACTCAGTAAAATTGAACAGCAATCTAATGTGGTGGGTGCAATTGTAGATTTAACCCAAACTACATTTATTGACAGTACAGTTTTAGGTGTATTGGCTAAGCTAGGCTTAAAACTGAAACAAATCCATAACATTCAAGCAGTTATGCTATCTACTAATCCAGACATTACTACGCTCGCCAATAGCATGGGCTTAGGACAGGTGTTTGTGATTTTAAATTACTGTGGTGACCCAACTGTCTGCACGCGTGAGCTGGTAGAAGAACACGTCACGCATAGCAATATGCTCACTACGGTATTAGATGCCCATAAAACCCTCATGAAGCTGAATGAAAACAACCAAAATATGTTCGAACCTTTGGTGAAACAGCTACAAAAAGAACAAGATAATCTCGATCAATGTGCTGAGCAAAATCAGCAGAACGCTTGATCTTCACTCAGGAATGCTTTGATGACTTTACTTTCTGTTGCTCAAATGAACTCACAAAATGATATTGAGGAAAACTTCAAAATCATTGAAACATTGATTCAACAAAGTAAAGCCGATGGTGCAGAACTGATCGTTTTTCCAGAAAACTTTGTTTGCTTTGCAGCAGGCAAACAATGCGAAACCGCGGCACAGTTTGAAAGTATTCAACAGCGTTTGGAACAGCTTGCACATCAATATCAAATCTGGATTGTGGCGGGTACATTGCCCTGCCCATATCGCCCTGATGGTTCAACAATTGCAGATGGTCGTGTGCGTACGGTCAGTTTATGTATTAGCCCAGAAAAAACTGAAGCACGTTATGACAAAATTCATTTGTTTGATGTGCAAGTTGGTGACTCTGTTGGTGGTTATCAGGAATCTAAGTTTTTTGAACCCGGCTCTGAAGTCGTTGTGGCGAAAACACCGTTTGGCAACATTGGCTTAATGGTGTGTTATGACTTGCGCTTTCCTGAATTGGCCTTAACTTTACGTGCGCAAGGCGCCAATATTTTAACTGCGCCATCGGCTTTTACTTACACCACAGGTCAAATGCATTGGCAATTGCTCTTGCAGGCGCGTGGCATGGACAGTCAATGTCAGGTTTTAGGTGCAGCCCAACAAGGTTGGCATGGTGAAAAACGTCAGACTTGGGGACATTCAGGCGCTGCCAATTCACGCGGACAGTTATTGTCAATGGTGCAAGACGAAGGTACGCAACTGATTACAGTGCCCTTTGATTTAGATGAACAAAGCAAAATTCGAGAGTCGATGCCGTTAATGCAGCATCGTCGTTTATTGCAATTTTAAAATTGAATTTCAATAAAAAGGGTTGATCAACAATATAGTGATCAACTCTTTGTATTTCTTATCTTAACCTTACTTTTTAGCTATTCAGCCGCTTCATTGGTCACGCGCAGCACTTCTTCCAAAGTGGTTTTACCTGCCAATACCTTACGCAATCCATCTTCACGAATCGAACCTGATTGCTGTCGTGCATAATCTTCCAGTTCATATTCCGCGGCATTGCCATGAATCAAACGGCGCATTGCTTCATCCACAGGGACAATTTCATAAATTGCAGTCCGCCCAGTAAAACCTGTATGTGAGCAATGTTCACAGCCTTTCGGTTGCGGAAGTTTTAAATCGCTTGCATCGGTCACACTTTTAAAGAGTTCTTGTTCAAAGTCATCTGCAGCATGCCATGTGGCGCAGTGCGAACATAAGGTGCGCACTAAACGCTGCGCGATCACCCCAATTAATGAACTTGACAGCAAGAACGGCTCGATGCCCATATCTTTTAAACGGGTGACTGCACCAATGGCCGTATTGGTATGTAGGGTAGACAGTACCAAGTGACCAGTTAAGGAAGCCTGCACTGCAATTTCGGCGGTTTCTAAGTCACGAATCTCCCCCACCATCACCACATCTGGGTCTTGGCGCAGCATGGCTTTTAAAGCACGAGCGAAGGTCATATCCACTTTGGTATTGACCTGTGTTTGCCCAATCCCTTCAAGTTGATATTCAATCGGGTCTTCTGCAGTCAAAATATTTTTAGAACCGTCATTCAGGTCTGACAAAGCTGCATATAAGGTCGTAGTTTTACCCGAACCTGTCGGCCCTGTAACCAAAATAATCCCGTGTGGTCGATGTACCAGTTGCTTTAAGCGCTCATAATCATTTTGCATCAGCCCCAAGTGCGTCATGTTTAAACGACCTGCTTGCTTATCCAGCAAACGCATTACCACCCGCTCACCATGCGAAGATGGCAGCGTTGACACACGTACATCGACCTCACGACCTGCTAGTCTGAGCGAAATACGACCATCTTGAGGGATACGTTTTTCGGCAATATCCAGTTTTGCCATGACTTTAATACGTGACACCAATAAAGGCGCAAGTTCACGGCGCGGTTGCACGATTTCACGCAACTGACCATCGACCCGCAAACGGACTGACAGTTTTTTCTCAAAAGATTCGATATGAATATCCGATGCGCCAACCCGAATCGCTTCAGACAGTAAAGCATTGATTAAACGTACAATCGGTGCATCATCTTCCTGATCCATCAGGTCTTCTGCTTCAGGAACTGAATCTGCCAAACTAAGCAAGTCAGGGTGATCTTCCAATCCCGCAGCGACTTGCTGCGACTCGCCTGTATCACCTGCAAAACTGCTGCTTAATAATTGGTGAAATTCCTGATCGCTACAAAGTTGATGCTGTGCAGGATGCCCCAAAAAACGACGCGCCTCCTGAATGGCAAGCATCGGCGTATTTTCACGACGTACAATAAAGGCATGATCGCCCTCATAACGAATTAACACCCCATGGCGTTTGGCAAAGCTATACGGTATTTGTAATTGTTTCAGTACTTGCATCAGCGATTATAATAATGATGAAAAAATTTAATTTGAGTGTACTCTAAGCGTATGACAGCGTGAAGTCTGTTTTCGCTGATTTATCAAGAAAGGGATAGGCCATTGTCACAAAATCATGAGATTTCAGAAACTGATTCGGCTAAATTAAAATGGTGGGGTGACTATGAGTTTGAGCTCAATCGTCCTAAAACGTGGCAATTTGGCTCACTCTTAGTACGTTTGACCCGTGGTATGCAAGAATGGCGTTTGGAATATTATCGCCCGCAGGTTCAATACGATTATGAACAGCAATGGCATAACATTGATGATCCTGAATTTGCCTTTCCACAACCTGTGAAAATTGAACGCTATATGTTCAAATCTACACAAAGTAAATTACAGCTCATGCCTCGTTTGGCAGACCGTTCAGTGGTGATTAAACCTGTCGATCCAATTTATATTCCTGCGGGGCAACGCGGCACCTTGTATATCAGCACACCGTTGTGGATGTCTGCCTTTGTCGATGGTCAACGTGAACCCATTTTTGATTTGCCGATTATTCGCCCGAAAGATACTTGGTTTGGCCCCAATCATCGTACAGGTGAAATTTGCTATGCCACAGCAGTCGATGGCCGTACCGAATTACATCAATTAAAACCACGTGCATTTCGTGCCGTCACGCCGATTGAATTTCACAACACCAGCAATCAACAATTGCGTTTTGACCGAATGAATGTGCCTGTGCCTGCGCTGCCTTTATTTTTCAGCGAAAGTACAGGTCGTTTATGGACTTCACAAATTAAAGTGATGCATGAAGGTTTAGACCGCCCGCCACGAATTCGGATTGAAAATCGCACCCCGCCACATGCAGGTGAAGTGACCTATTTGCAACCACCGCGTGAAACTGCAGGTGCTTTATTTAATATGTTTGATTCATTTTTCTAAGAGGATGTTATGGCAGATTCCAATATTTCCAAAGAAATCACCAACAGCCTCAAAGGAATTTTTACCAGTATCAATACAGATCGTCTGACCGAAATTTTGGTCGCAATTGTATTGTCTTTGATTGGTTTCTTAATTGCACGTTTTGTTTCCAATACTTTTGTACGCACTATTGGCGCACGTTTTAATGCGCATCAACGCTTAGTTTGGCGACGCGGGATTTTTTACTTTATTTTCCTGCTGTTTGTGATGGCGAGCCTGAAAGAAGCAGGCTTTAAACTCAGCGTGTTTTTAGGTGCAGCGGGTATTTTAACCGTGGCTTTGGGTTTTGCCTCACAAACCTCGGCATCCAATTTAATTAGTGGTATGTTCCTGATTGGCGAAGGTTCTTTTGAAGTGGGCGATACCATTCAAATCACCCTGATTCGCGGACACACCATTGAAGGTGAAGTGATCTCAATTGACTTACTTTCAGTTAAATTGCTGACCCAAGACAATATTTATGTGCGTTTACCCAATGAACAATTGATTCGTGCACCCGTGCATAACTTGTCCAAGTTTCCAATCCGACGTGTGCCCATTACCCTCGCGATTAATTTTCACGAAGATATTATTAAAGTGCGTGAAGTGTTGCTCAGTGTCGCCAATCAATATCCGCTCGTGCTGTCTGACCCTAAACCCGCGGTGACAGTTACAGCTTTCCGTGAATCTTCAATTGAATTGTTGTTTGCGGTGTGGTGTCAGCAAGAAAACTTTTTAAAGGTACGTGATGAAATGCAGGAACGTATCCGTAATGGTTTCCTAGACAACCAAATCGAAATTCCTGTACCCAAAATGGGTTTTGTTGATCATCCTTTATCGCGCCCTTTAAATAATGAAGAACTTGATCAATATGCCAATGCCCAAGCACTGAAACGAGAACCTGACTTAAAGTAATCGTTTCAGTCTTCGACACTTTGCCTCTAACTAAACTTGAGGATCTGCTCAAGCTTTGGAAGACGGCGAAGTGTTGTTTTTTGCGAGATCTGGCTCAGGAATTGGGGCGATATATGCAATCAGTAGCATACCTAAACCTGCAGCAAAGAATGACAGCACGCGCATTAAAGTCCCAATATTAGATAAATCTAAAAGCACCAATTTTAAGGTCACAATCACCAAAATACTGCTGCCTAAAATCCACAAGGCACGTAATTGTTTCAGACTGGCAATCCACATGGCGATACAAGCCAAACTCACCCAAAGCAAGGTCAAACTGAGCTGCACAGTGGCATCTTGCCAAACAGCAATTTGGTTGATTGGCGTTCCCAAATACAGATGTAAGGCACGTAATAGCACATAACTACTTAGCCACAGTAAACTCAAGACCATAATTACCGCTGCCAGGCCTTGGTCTAAATGGGTTTTGCGTTGCAGATTCAACATCCACAAAATAGCCACCAACATGGCTATACTGACCAAATCAAATGGATTCAAAATAGGCAGTACATAGCCGTAAAATGCGTGTTCAGTCAACAGTTGTGAACATAGCATCCACATCAACATGAAGATTAAATTGCTACGCGCATACCAAAATTTGCGCCAATCTGAATCCGGTTGTTGCCACCAACACCACGCCGCAAAGAGCAATGGTAAAATCACCACGCTGCTATACGGATGCTGTGGTAACAGCGTTAAACTCGCCATCGCCAAAATGGGTAACAGTCCTAAACTCAGCCATTCTTTGTCGCTGCGGACAGTCCATAAAGGACACAACCACAACACACTGAGCACGCCTGCAAACAAGGCAAATAGCAGACGTTCAGTACCCGAAACCCAATGCACCGCTCCATCATAGCTACGGCTGAATAATAAACCTGCTGCAGTGAGCGAAACTGGCGTTAGACCTAACCATTTGGGCAATAGCCATGACCATGTCGCTTGACGAGAAAGTAGTACTTCGTTGATAAGTAAATAAATGACCACCACCGCCAAAAGCGTCTGTACGGTTGCAAGTTCTCCATCAAAGTAATCTAAACCTAACCATAGCCATAAACTGGTTGCAGACAACATCATTAAACACAGTACGCTCGTGGTTGCTGTGCTCAGTTGTTGTCTGAAAGCTGCACGGCTGTTGGAAAACACCACAACCGTGGCATAACTTAGGCTCAGTACCCAATAAATACTGCGCTCGAAATAAGGCAACTCTACTAAATAATACAGCCCAGATAAGCCCGCTACGGCAAACAAACCTAGTGCCAAATAACGGCTAATTTTAGAATATTGAATAAAGGCAAAAATAAACACAGCCACGCCTTGTAATGCCCAACCAATGACACTCCATTGTTCAGGCAGTAAAATAGGTGGAATCAACACACTAAAAATCAGCATCAAACTGAAATAACTTTGTGCAATAAATTGTGTCTGCCGATGCTGTTTGGTCAGCCAATACAAACCTGCAAAAACCACCGCAAATAACAAACTAAAGGCTGCCTGCTCTGCTGTTTCTTCAAAATACATCAGATATAAACAGGCATAACCGACAATGGGTGCGCCAAAAATCAAGGCAAGGTCTAAAATAGGTTTCAGCTGAAACGTGGCGACATCTTCCTGTGCCAAAAGCTGACTAAAGCGAAAACCCAACCAAATAAAAATAGCCGCATGCGCCAAAACTAAAAGCGTTAGCACCTGCCGTTCAAAGATATAACCATGATAAAAGGCATAGCTGCCACCCACCACAACCGTCATTAAAAACGCAATTTGATTTAAATATTTCCACGGACGTAAACTACTTAAAATGGCAACCGAAATATTAATCAGCAAATAATAGGCAATAAATTCAATGGCTGTTGCATTACGAACAGGTAAAGTAAACGGTGCGAAATACGCAATCAGCATTGCCATGAGGGCAAGTTCGACTGATTGTTGTTTTAAACTCAGCCAGAGCGTGAGCAACATCACCACAATAAAACACAGACTGGCGATAGCTAAATTTGGAATGACCAAATTGTAATAGGCAAAAAATAAGGTCAGACACAGCCCAGCCAACCCCAAACCTTGCACACCCAAAGCAAAGCTGCGATTTTTGTTGCGTAACAGATAACCGAATACTGTCACTGCTGCACTCACGCCAGCAACGAACAAAAGTTTCACTGCCAAACTAAATTGCCAATGTTCAGTAGCAAAACGTAGCAGTAACACCACGCCTATGAGTAACACTACAATTGCTGCTTTTAATACAGGATTACCATGTATCAGCCATGATTGAGCTTGTTGCAATAAACTGTTACTTGATGAGCGCGACTGAGTTGCAAAAGGTGCAACAGACCTTGAGGATTTGGCTAAATCTGGAGCTGAATATTCTTGATGTAGATACTCTTGGTCTTGATATGGATAAGAAACTTGAGCTGCTTGTTCCCGAACAGAATTCGGCTCGCTCGATAATGTGGAATCAGATTGAATAGCGATGGTTTCAGGTTGAGAAGCGGTTGATATAACACCATCATCCACATTTGCCTTAACTGATGAAAGACTTGCATCAACTTCAGATGTATTGGCTAAAATATGCTCTGCGAATTGCGTTTGAACCTTTTTCTCTTGTGCATTGGTCTTTTGAGGATAGCTCTTTTGAGCATGCGCCTGAAGCTTAGCGGCACTTTGTAATTGCTGTAATTGATACAGTCCTTGCTCCAAACGCTGCAACCATCGCAACAACATAAAAATCCATGCACTTAAAGCAATAGATGTCAGTAAATACCAATCCAGCAATATTCCTAAAAAAGCAATAAAAGCGGCGATATATAAAGGAGTTTTAGAGCTTTGGCGTTGTACTTGTGACTGTGCATCCACAACCTGTTCCAGTGAGTTCTGCACTCGTCCCACAAAAAACATCACGCTGACCACCGCAGCAACTGCACAGATATAACTCAGCATCGGCACACCGAGCCACCATGCGCCAATTGAAATTATGATTAATAGCATGAACCAAATGATTCGAATTTCATTCTGCCCTGTCTGCATTGCTCTTCATTTTATTGATATTGTCATGGCTCCGATCATACAACAGACAGCACGATTCTGAATCAGGATTCATCAGCAATTCGGTAACTGTGCGTCTGCAACACTTGCCTTAAAAATCAGTTTCTGCGACAACTGCAAAAATCACGTACAATAAACTGCTTATTTGCAGAAGGAATCAATCCATGCCACCATTTGTCTTGGTCGATGGCTCATATTTTCTATTTCGTGCCTTTCACGCACTACCACCATTAACCACGTCAACTGGTTTACATACCAATGCTATTCGTGGCGCGATCTCTGCGATTCAAAAGTTGATGCGTCGTACTCAGCCTACTCACATGGCGGTAATTTTTGATACGCCTGAGCCGACTTTCCGTCACGAACTATCGCCAATTTATAAAGGTGACCGCCCAAGTATGCCTGAGGAACTTTCTCAGCAAATTCCATACTTACATGCTTTAATTCGTGCTTTGGGTATTCCACTTTACATGCTACCAGGCGCAGAAGCCGATGATATTATTGGAACTTTAGCCAAACGTGCCGAAGCCGAAGGACAGCAAGTACTGATTTCTACGGGCGATAAAGACATGGCGCAGTTGGTGACTGAAAAAGTTACCCTTGAAGACAGCTTCAAAGAAAAGCCAATGGATATTCAGGCTGTATTTGACAAGTTTGGCGTATGGCCGCATCAAATTATTGATTATCTGACCCTCATGGGTGATGCTTCCGATGGTATTATGGGCGTGCCCGGCATTGGCGCCAAAACTGCTGCAAAACTACTGACCGAATATGGCTCGATTGGTGCGATTTTAGAAAATGTCGATCATATTAAAGGCAAAGTCGGACAAAATATTAAAGACAATGCCGATGGCATCGCGCTAGATCATCAACTCGCCAGCATTGTTTGTGACCTTGATCTGAACTTTGGTTATGCCGATCTAAAACTACAAGACCCTAATGTTGAAGCCTTACGCAATTTATATACCGAGCTAGAATTCCGTAATCAATTACAATCGCTCGATCATCCAAATAATCCAAATAACAGCAATTATAAACAAGCTGCAAAAACAGTCGCCGCACCGACAGCCAATGAAATTGAAACTGAAGATCAAGCCACGCAAAGCAGTGTTGATGATCAACTCGGTGCAGCAACATACCACACCATTTTAGATCAGGCGCATTGGGATGCTTTGCTGCAACGCTTGCAAACTGCACAGCGTTTTGCCTTTGATACAGAAACCACCAGTCTGGATTATCGCGTTGCAGAAATTGTTGGTTTTTCTATCGCGTTCGATGCCAAAGATGCCTATTACGTACCTTTGGCGCATGATTATGAGGGCGCACCACAGCAGCTCAACCGTGATCAGGTTTTGGCACAAATCAAACCTATTTTAGAAAATAATGCGGTGGATAAAATTGGGCATCATTTAAAATATGATGCGCATGTGCTTGAAAATCACGGTATTCATTTACAAGGTTGGTATTTCGATACCATGTTGGCATCTTATGTGCTTAACTCTGTCGCAACCCGTCACGGCATGGATGATGTGGCACGCTTATATTTAAGCCACCTGACCACATCTTATGAGCAAATTGCAGGCAAAGGCGTCAAGCAAAAAACTTTCAATCAAATTGAAATTGAAACGGCTGCGCACTACGCTGCAGAAGATGCGCATGTTACGTATCGTTTATATGAAGTGCTGTCTGCGAAGCTACAAAAGCATCCTGAATTGGTCAATATTTTGCACAACATCGAAATGCCTGTGGCGCGTGTGCTGACCAGTATGGAAGAAAATGGCATTCAGCTTGATCTGAAATTTTTAGATCAATTGGGTGTCGATTTTTCCCAAACCATGCAAGATTTGGAAAACCAAATTGTAGAATTGGCAGGTGAAAACTTTAATGTCAGCTCACCGAAACAAGTGGGCGAAATCCTGTTTGATAAACTCGGACTCAAAGGCGGCAAGAAAACCGCAACAGGTCAATACAGTACCAGTGAAAGTGTTTTGGAAAAAATTGAGCATCCGATCAGTAGTTTAATTTTAGACTACCGTGGTTTATCTAAACTCAAAAGCACCTATACCGATGGCTTACTGAAGCAAGCCAACAACGATACGCATCGAGTGCATACCAGTTATCACCAAGCTTTGACTGCAACAGGGCGTTTATCTTCTACTGATCCAAACTTACAAAACATTCCAATTCGTACTGAAATTGGTCGTCAAATTCGTAAAGCCTTTGTCGCACCTGAAGGTCGCGTGTTGTTGGCAGCCGACTACTCGCAAATCGAATTGCGTTTAATGGCACATTTTTCACAAGATGATGCCCTACTCGATGCCTTTAACCATGGACAAGACGTGCACCGCCGTACTGCGGCAGAAGTCTTGGGTATTGCCTTAGAAGACGTAACCTCAGATCAGCGTCGTCAGGCCAAAGCTGTAAACTTCGGTCTGCTCTACGGCATGTCGGAATTTGGCTTAATTCGTCAGCTTGGGTTTACCCGTGAAGAATCACAAAACTACATCAAGCAATACTTCCAGCGTTATCCGGGCATTTATGAATATATGCAACGTACCCGCCAAGTCGCGCTAGAACAAGGTTTTGTAGAAACTATTTTAGGTCGTCGCCTCTATACGCCAGATATTGCTGCACGTAATATGATGGTACGTAAAGCGGCAGAACGTGCGGCAATTAACGCGCCATTACAAGGCTCTGCAGCTGATATTATTAAAATGGCGATGATTGAAGTCGACAAAATGTTACCGCAAGCGCAAGCCAAAATGTTGCTGCAAGTACACGATGAATTGGTATTTGAAGTCGATGCAGATGCGGCAGATGAACTCGCGCCGAAGTTGGCAGAAGTCATGCAATCTGTGGTGGAAATTTCTGTACCATTGGTGGTGGAAGTCGGAAAAGGCAATAACTGGGATGAAGCGCACTAAAGTCGTTGCGCTCTCTTTTTTCAGCACCTTCCTTCGCCTAGAAGGAGGTCAGGATGCAGGTTATTTGTATTTCTGAAGACTCATTAAGGTCGTCAGCCCAAACTTAAACTACAAAAAAAGGACTCGATTTGAGTCCTTTTTAATGTTTTAGGATAATGCGACTTATAAGCCAGTCAGCAATACAATCGCTACCTGATTCATAATAATTTCAGCGATATATAAAGCCAAAAATGCAATAATTGGCGACAAATCAATCATGCCCATGTTCGGCAATAAACGACGAAATGGTGCTAATAACGGCTCTGCCAACTCTTGAATCACCTCAATATACGGGCCACGAGATTGAGTAAACATCACCACCCAACTCAAAATAATGGTGGCAAAAATCAAATAACGACAGAAACGGATTAAATCCTGAATCATGGTCACAAAAGTCAGAATCAGTAAGTGAATTGGACTATTCGGCATCGCACCATTGAGATACATAACACCAAAAATTTTGAGTAGATACAACACCACCAACAAAGCCAAGGCTGCAGAGTTAACTCGACCTTTGCCAACCGTTGGAAAAATACGTCCAAATACATCTACAATTTTGGTGGCTTTAATGGTTGAAAGCACCACAGGGTTATAAGGACTCACCGCTGCCAATTGCATTAAGAAACGGAAGAATACGAGCAAAATCGCTACGTTAATGATAATGCCAAAAATTAGCGCAGAATTTGCACCCATACTTAAACTTTCCTAAAATTTAAATTCATTGTTTTTCAATAATTAAATACTATCACTCAACTCTTGCGCTAATTCTTGACTACGCGTTTTAGCAGCAGCCAATGCCGCCTGAATATTTTGTGAAATTTGCGCATGATCAAACACTTCAATTGCCGCTTGGGTCGTGCCATTTGGTGAAGTTACATTTTTGCGTAATTCTGCAGGTGTATTCGAGCTGGTAATTGCCATTTGTGCTGCACCCAAAGCAGTTTGTAACGTCAGTGCTGTCGCCACTTTTTCATCTAAACCTAAGTTCTTGCCTGCACGAATCATACTTTCCATCAAATAGAAGAAATATGCTGGCCCTGAACCAGATACTGCAGTCACAGCATCAATTTGCGCCTCAGAGTTTACCCAAATAGTTAAACCTGTCGCTGCCAAAACCTGACTTGCCAATTCACGGTCAGTGCTATTGACCTGTTCGGTTGCATACAAACCATGTGCACCTGTTTGCACCAAAGCAGGCGTATTTGGCATTACCCGCACTACACGTTCTGTACGTAATAACTCAGAAATCGTGGCAATTTCTGCGCCCGCAACAATCGAAATCACCAGCTTATCTTCAAACTGACCGTGCAATGGACGCAATACTTGTGCCAAAACCTGTGGTTTGACTGCAAATACCACAATATCTGCATCTGCAATCGCGGCCAAATTATCCTCAGTGACATGCACATCTTTTTCTTTTAATAATTCACGCACTTGTTCTACAGGGTCTGAAACTGTAATACGGGTTGGCGGCAAACCTCTGGCAATCAAACCACCAATCAAGGCTTGCGCCATGTTGCCACCGCCAATGAAACTAATATTACAATTCAATACTGCACTCATGATTCACGCTCTTCGTTGAGTTCTTTGTCGTTAAGAGACTAAATTCGGTTGCCATCCATCTGCGACACAATAGTCCGACTGTGCAAGCCAAAAGCCTTTGGGGCTAAAAACGCCTAGCATAACATTATCTAGGCTTAATATTTGAATTGTATGACGCGTCCACGGAAAAATTTGTGCTTCCTGAATGGCTTTTTTCAGTGGCCATGTGCCCACCCGACCATACAAATGAATTTTTTCACCACCCAAACGTGGCCGTAAAGTTAACGGACGATTCAGCAAAGTTGCAGATAAACCGACTTTGGCTTGTTGCAGTTGATAACAGCCAGACCACACTTGAAAAGTCTGATCTGCCTGCAAACATAACACTTGTTCTTCTGCCTCAAAATGTTCTGCAGCTAAATACTCCGCTTTCGGCAAACGAAATAATTGTTGCTGATAACGCAGATAATAATAATCCTGACAATGTAATGCCGCTTGTGCATCGGCTTTGGCTTGAATCACCTCACGTTGCAAGCGTTCGACCATATCAAAACTTGGGCGATATTGTGCCTGTCCTTTCATCCATGCCGATAATAGCTGACGTTGCCGTGACAAAGACAATTGTTGTAACTGAATTAAATTCAACTGCGAGTCTGTGCCACATGCAGCTAAATCCTGCGCCAAAACTTCTGCCAAAATGTTTTCAGTATCTTGCATCAAGTTTGCAGTACGCGTCACAGCTTGCTGCATTTTAGGAAAACGCTGTTGCACGACAGGCCACAATATTTCTCTTGCCCAAGCTCGGTCATAATGCACATCCTGATTGCTTGGGTCTTGCACATAATCGAGCTTTAATTCAGCACTCCATTGGCAAATCTGCTCACGCGAAATATCCAATAACGGACGCCAAATACTGATGTCATCACGCACATCGACAGCTTGCATGGCAGCAAGTCCTTGCACACCTGCGCCTGAAAACAAACGCAGCAATACGGTTTCTGCCTGATCTTGCTGATGATGCGCCAATACTAGAACTTCGTTGCTATCTAAGTGCTGCATATAGGCCTGATAACGCGCCTGACGTGCCTGATTTTCTAAATTACCCTCAGACACACTGACTTTTTGCAGCACACACGGCACATTTAAATTTTGGCAGGTGGCTTGCACCAATGTGCCCCACGCTGCGCTTGGACTTTGCAATTGGTGATCAATATAAATCGCGCGTACTTTTTCAGGGCACAAAAACGACAAAAGATGCAGTAGCAGCATGGAATCCATGCCGCCACTACATCCGATTAAAAATTTTGTCTGTGCAGAAAAAGCCTGTAATTGGCTTAAGACGCTAGACCTAAATTGTCGCTGCCAAACTTCATTAAACGCTGGTAACGTTCTTCGCATCGTTGTGTTGCATCCATCGCTTGCAATTCATCCAAAGCTTCTTTTAACACATTTTTCAGACTGTGCATGACTTGTTCAGGGTTTAAATGCGCACCCTCACCTTCATCAACCACGTATTCTACAATACCAATCTTTTGCAGTTTTTCTGCAGTCAATGCCAATGCTTCACTGGCTTGTTCGGCTTTTTCTGCAGTTTTCCACAGAATAGACGCACAACCTTCTGGTGAAATAACAGAGTAAATACTGTGTGACAACATTACCACACGGTCAGCCACGCCAATACCCAACGCACCGCCTGAACCACCTTCGCCCAATACTGTAGCAATTACAGGTACTTTTAAGTTCGACAATTGCGCTAAGCTGGTCGCAATCGCTTCTGCCTGACCACGTTCCTCTGCACCTACACCTGGGTATGCACCCATGGTATCAACAAAAGTGAAAACTGGCAGATTAAAACGCTCTGCCATATCCATAAGACGCTGTGCCTTACGGTAGCCTTCTGGATTACACATCCCGAAGTTGTGTTGTAATTTTTCGCGGGTACTGCGACCACGATGTTGACCTATCACCATGACAGGCTGACCATCAAAGCGTGCCAATCCACCGATCATTGCACCATCATCACCAAATAAACGATCGCCATGTAAGGCATCAAATTCAGTGAAAATTTCACCCACATAGTCTAGAAATTGCGGACGTTCAGGATGACGTGCAATTTGCACGGTTTTCCATGCTTTAGATTGAGCAGCTTTTTTCATAAGTCGACTGTTATCCCTAAATTAACCAAATCTTAATCGACAAATTGTTCCGACTGAATATTCAATTCAATGTCCCAATTCTTGAATTGCACTTGTTCATCGTGCAATTCAGCGACAAGCAATGGCCATTGTTTGGCATCACCCGACACGCTGAGCTGCCATTGTTGCGCATTGCGGATGCTTAATTCAATGGCAGGAAGCATCGCATCGCTACGACTTGCGTTGACCAAAACTGCAAGGCGAAGCAACAAACTTAAGTAAACAATTTTATTGCCACCCGCTTTCAGTGCTTCTGTTTTCGCGTCTTGGCGCAACTTTCGACGATGGTTGCCGACCAAATGCGAGAGATAGTTTTGGTCAATTTGTGAGAAACCGGGAATGTCCGAATGTTGCAATAAATATGCACCGTGACGATGATAACTGCTGTGACTGATGGCTAAACCAATTTCATGTAGGTACGCAGCACGACGCAATAAGTCACTATCTTCGTTATTTAATTTTAATGATTCTGCCACGCTGTCAAATAAATGTTGCGCAGTTTTCACCACACGTCCAGCCTGTTTCGGGTCTGAGTTATAACGCCCCATCAAGGCCTGTACACTGCGATCACGAATGTCTTCATGCTGGAAACGTCCCAACAAGTCATACATTACGCCTTCACGCAAAGCCCCATCGGAATACACCAGTTTATCGATATCTAATACATCAAATACCGCATATAAAATTGCCAAACCTGCTGGCAAAACTGCTCGACGGTCTTCTTTTAGACCATCAAATTCCATTTCTGATACGTGTTTAAACTTGAGCAAACGGTCTTTGAGTTTTTCTAAACCTTCACGAGTCAGATTTTCCTGCTCATTGCTCCAGCCCATATTTACCGTAATTTGACGACAGGCTTTAATGGTACCGCTCGAACCTGCAACGGTATCCCAACCTGCTTCTTTATAAGTATTGGCAATCGAATACAGTTCTTTACGCGCTGCAACCACTGCTTTTTCAAAACTGCTCTTGCTAATTTCACCATCGGCAAAATAGGCTTTGGTATAGGCCACACAGCCCATTTGTAAAGATTCGGTATGAATTGGCTCAAATTCTTCGCCAATAATCAACTCTGTCGAACCACCGCCAATGTCAATTACCAAACGACGACCACTATTTGCCATCGTGTGCGATACGCCTAAATAAATTAAACGGGCTTCTTCACGCCCTGCAATAATTTCAATAGGTTTAGGCAAAATTTCTGCGGCTTTTTGAATAAATTCATGTCCATTTTTGGCCTGACGCAATGCGTTGGTTGCCACAATACGCAAACGATTTGACTGCACCGCAGTTAAACGTCCCACAAAACGCGCCAAACATGCCAAACCACGTTGTTGAGCAGCTTCGGTCAAATTCTTATTTTCATCTAAACCTGCGGCCAACTGTACTTTTTCTGACATTGATGCCACTTTTTTTACTTCACCATGATCCACCCGTGCAATTGCCAAGTGAAAACTATTCGACCCCATATCGATGGCTGCGAGTAACTCTTCATCAATTAAAAAATCAGACATTCTTCAAACAAACCTAGATAGAATTGTGCCTAGAGTAATTCACATACACCTAATTTAAAAGCCATTTATCAGCACAATTTGACGACTATTTAAATTTTCCGCATATATGACAATTGTGTTACAGAATTCGCATTTTCGTTTAGCGTTATCGTCACGATCAATTGGACAAATTTGTATTTTGAATGGAAAATCCACAGATTCCCCTACTTTGTTCAAGATGGCTATGTAATACTAACTAAAGCTATCTTAAAAATTATTTGGAGCGTAATCCATGTCTGGCAACATCGTAAACACCACTGATGCAAACTTCGAAGCAGATGTTCTTCAATCGGATACTCCTGTATTGGTTGACTTCTGGGCTGGCTGGTGTGCGCCATGTAAAGCAATTGCACCTGTACTTGAAGTACTTGCAGACGAATATCAAGGCAAAGTTAAAATTGTAAAAGTTGATGTAACCTCTTGCGAACAAACTGCAGTGAACTACAACATCCGTAATATTCCAGCATTATTGATGTTCAAAAATGGTGAAGTGGTTGCACAGCAAGTCGGTGCAGCACCTAAATCTAAATTGACTGCGTTTATTGACGAAAATATCTAAGTCGATTGATCCATCGTCTATTTATAGAGATGATGAAAAAAAATACGCCACGCATTGGCGTATTTTTTTTGCCTACAAATTGACAAGTAGACGTTTCTCTCTTATATTGCATGCTCAGGAAACGCAGGATCTTTCATCCTCTTTCTGAAAAGACACAACACAAAAATGCCGCTCGGCAACAGAAATTGTTTTTCACATTTTTCAATCAAACAATGAATCAGTGCTCTGAATCGTTATTGTGCAAATACAATTGCTTTCATTTTATTGTATGAATGCGGCTAAATGTTGCTCCCTCTCTAACCTGTACCCCAGAATTTTAATTCTATCAGAACCTCTATGAATTTAACCGAACTCAAGAAAAAACCGATTGGCGAACTCATCAAGATTGCCGAGTTTATGGGCCTTGAAGGAATGGCGCGTAACCGCAAGCAAGACATTATTTTTGCCATCTTAAAGCGCCATGCCATGAATGGTGAAGAGATTTTTGGTGATGGCGTTCTAGAAATTCTCTCTGATGGTTTTGGTTTCTTACGCTCAGCTGCAGGTTCATACCTTGCTGGCCCAGATGATATTTATGTCAGCCCTTCGCAAATTCGTCGCTTTAACCTGCGCACGGGTGACACCATTACAGGTACGATTCGTCCACCAAAAGAAGGCGAACGTTATTTTGCTTTGCTCAAAGTCAATCAAATTAACTATGACACCCCTGAAAATTCACGTAATAAAATCTTATTTGAAAACTTAACCCCGCTTTTCCCAACAGAACAGTTGGTGATGGAGTTAGGTAATGGAACAACTGAAGACTTAACTGCACGTGTGGTAGATTTGGTTGCGCCAATTGGTAAAGGTCAGCGTTCAATTATTGTGGCTCCGCCTAAAGCGGGTAAAACCATGTTGCTACAAAACATCGCTCAGTCGATTGTTCGTAACAACCCAGAAGTGTTCTTGATTGTACTTCTCATTGATGAACGCCCTGAAGAAGTGACTGAAATGGAACGCACCGTGCGCGGTGAAGTGATTGCATCAACATTTGATGAGTCACCTGCTCGTCACGTTCAAGTTGCAGAAATGGTCATTGAAAAAGCCAAGCGTTTAGTTGAACATAAAAAAGACGTGGTGATTTTACTGGATTCGATTACCCGTTTGGCACGCGCCTACAACACTGTCGTACCTTCTTCAGGCAAGGTTTTAACAGGTGGTGTTGATGCGCACGCTTTAGAACGTCCAAAACGCTTCTTTGGTGCTGCACGTAATATTGAAGAAGGTGGTTCTCTAACCATTATTTCAACTGCACTGATTGAAACTGGCAGTAAAATGGATGAAGTGATTTACGAAGAGTTTAAAGGTACAGGCAACCAAGAGATTACCTTAGACCGTCGTATTGCAGAAAAACGTGTTTTCCCTGCCATGAACATCAAAAAATCAGGTACACGTCGTGAAGAGCGCTTAATGAGTGAAGATAATTTGCGTAAAGTTTGGATTTTGCGTAAATTGTTACACACTCAAGATGAATTGGCAGCAATGGAATTCTTGCTTGATCGCATGAAAGAAACCAAAACTAATGACGACTTCTTTGATCAAATGAAACGTAAAGCAGCCAATTAAACGGCTATAAATATTAGAACACCTAAAAAAGTCATCTTAAAACGATGGCTTTTTTATTTGGTTGACAAAATTTACATAAAGACACAATTGCACGCGGTATATGTAAACTTATTTTTAAGTAAATGATTATAAAAAAATATTTAGTAAAAACCTTTTAGTTTTTAGCCAGTTACCGTGCAACTCTCCAATCTAAAATGCCAAATTAATTGTTATTTTCTGTTAAAAAAGCACGTATTTTTCGCGTTTTTTTGCCTTTTTTTCAATCAACCTAGTAGCAATTCAAAAAGCGCAGTGATAGCATATTCGCAGACCAGTTAGACTGCGCCTGCGTTGTTAGTGCCTAACAAAATTTAGGAATAATAAAAGCATACAACAGACTAACGTCGGTTTTTTTTAATCTCATATTTTAGAGAGTGATGCCATGTTATTCAAAAAAATCGCTATTGCTGCTGCAGTTGCTACTACTTTAGCTTTCGTTGGTTGTGCTAAAAAAACTGAAGAAGCTGCTGCTGACGCTAACGCTGCTGCATCTGAAGCTGTTGTAGCTGCATCTGAAGCTGAAGCTGCTGCTGACGCTGCTGCTGTAGAAGTTGCTTCTGGCGCTGAAGCTGCTGTAGACGCTGCTACTGATGCTGCTGACACTGCTGCTGCTGCTGCAACTGACGCTGCTGATGCTGCTGTAGACGCTGCTGCTGCTGCTTCTGAAGCTGCTGCTCAATAATCGATACGATTATGCAGTACAAAAAGAGAGCCGATGGCTCTCTTTTTTATTTCTGAATATTTTGTCTAAAATTTATTTTACTCAGCACAATATCTCCAAATCGCTCAATCCATCTTTTTCAAGTAGATGATTCAGCATATAAAAGCATTTAACCAAAACACTTAACCCCATTCGGCATTTATTTCGATATAACCTTTTGGTTTCTCATCTCCACGCTCAATTCTTAGGTAGCGTCTTGTTCAGCTCTACAGTGTTTTCATTCATATCCATAGTTTGATTCAAGTCTCTCAATTGCAAGATCAATCACTATGTCTTGCTAAATCACAGCGTCTTTCTAAAATCTCTTATAAAAAGCATAAAAAAAAGCAGATCAATCGATCTGCTCATTTCCCACACGCTGGCGGAATTTCTGCCCTGCGCGGAATGTGACTACACGGCGGGCTGAAATTGGAATTTCTTCGCCTGTTTTCGGGTTGCGACCAGGTCGTTGACGTTTATCACGTAACTCGAAGTTCCCAAACCCTGAAAGTTTAACTTGCTCGCCAGAGATCAGTGCTTGGCTGATCTCATCAAAAAATAACTCGACCATTTGTTTCGCTTCACGGCGGTTTAAACTCGTGAGCTCACTTAAATGATCAGCCATTTCTGCTTTTGTTAATGCTGTCATGAAGCCCTCAATGTCGCTTGGTAAGTGTTTTCCAACACTTGCAGAATGTTATCCATACCAGATTTAATTTCAGCATCTTCAAGTGTACGTGTTGGATGTTGCCATAACAGGGCAAAAGCCAAAGAACGCTTGCCTTGTTCAACACCTTGTCCAGTATACACATCGAATAACCAAGTTGAGTCTAACAGCGCTCCACCCGTTTTTTCAATAAGTTGCTGAATTTCGCTTACATTTATCTTATCACTAATTAAAAGCGCAATATCACGTCTAACCGATGGAAAACGTGATAATTCTGTAAAATTAGATACATAAGTTTGCAAAACTGCTGTTTGATCGAGTTCAGCCACCCAAGTCGTGCCTAAATCCAGCTCATCTTCTAAAGATGGATGTAAACGACCAAAGTAACCAATAGACTGACCATCTACCAAAATTTCAGCAGATTGTCCAGGATGCAACCAAGTACGCTCTGAACGAACATACTCTACCTGCACACGACCTGCAGCTAAAATTTCTTCAATATCGCCTTTAAAATCGAAGAAATCCATAGGCTGAGCTTTAGCATGCCAAGATTCTGCATGTTTAGCACCCACCGCAATCAATGCCAAAGTTGGAATTTGCTTCAAGTCATGAATGCTTGCTGCATGTTGATAATCAAAACGTAAACCCAACTCAAAGAAACGCACACGGTTTTGTTGACGATTCACGTTGTACTGAACGCATGGAATTAAGCTGGATAACAACGTTGAGCGCATTACTGCCAAATCGCTTGAAATTGGATTCGCCAATGCCAACGGATTCACTGCAGGGTTTAATTGTTTTTCCAATTTTGCATCGGCAAAGCTAAAACTAATTGCTTCTTGATAACCTAAAGTCACTGCGGTTTGACGTAATTGCGCAACTTCAAACTGATCTTGGTATTTTGCTAATTGCACATCAATCACAGGCAAACTGATTTGAATGTTGTCATAACCGTGAATACGAGCAACTTCTTCAATTAAGTCTTGGTAAATTGCCATATCAAAACGATGTGATGGTGGTACAACGCTCCACTGACCTTCAGCTTGAACAGTAACTTCGCAGCCTAAACGAGTTAAAGCATCGGCAATAAATGTAGCATCAACGTGATAACCCAAGAGCTGATCGACTTGCGCTTGATTTAACGCAATTGCTTCACGTGTTGGCAATTGTGCTGCTTGTTCTGCCACTGTAATTGGACCAAATTCGCCGCCAGCAAATTCTGCAATCAGTTGTGATGCACGGTTCATCGCCAATAATGGCAATTCAAAATCGACACCACGTTCATAACGCTGTGAGGCATCGGTATGCAAACCATAACGACGTGCACGACCTGCGATATGCAATGGTGCAAAGAAAGCGGATTCAAGGAAAATTTCTGTGGTTTCATCACTTACCGCAGAAGATAAACCACCCATGATGCCCGCCATCGCCAATACTTTTGCGTCATCGGCAATCACCATCACATCATCTTGCAGCTCAACTTCTTGCTCGTTTAACAGCACCAATTTTTCTGCTGCAGTCGCTTGACGAACTTGAATGCCACCTTGAATTTTAGCACCATCAAAAGCGTGCATTGGCTGACCCAATTCAATCAAGACATAGTTGGTAATATCAACCAAAATACTGTGCTGACGGATACCTGAACGTGCCAACGCGCGCTCCATCCACTCAGGTGTAGCGGCTTTGGTATTTACATTTTTAATCACACGACCTAAATAACGTGGGCAGCCTTCCGTCAAACTTTGTACAGTTTTTTCATCCTGAATAGTTGCCGCTACTGCCTGAATGTCAGGTGTATTCACTGGCAATTGGTTAATCACCCCAATTTCACGGGCAATACCACGAATACTGAAACAATCACCACGGTTTGGAGTAATACTGATATCAATGACATGGTCATCTAGATCAAGATATTCACGTACATTCACACCTACAGGTGCATCTGCAGGCAGTTCCAATAAACCATCAAGTTTATCTTCAAGGTCAATTTCTGATGCGCCGCAGAGCATCCCTTGTGATTCCACACCACGCAGTTTGCCTTTTTTGATTTTAAAGTCGCCTGGCAATACCGCACCAATGGTTGCCACAGGTGCTTTCATACCTACACGCACGTTTGGCGCACCACACACAATCTGCAACGGCTCACCTGAACCAATATTTACCGTAGTCACACGTAAACGATCTGCATCTGGATGCTGTTCAACCGTTAAGACTTCACCCACCACAACGCCTGTAAATGGCTTTGCTGCTGGTGACATATCATCAACTTCTAAACCCAGCATCGTGAGTTGATTCGATAAAGTATCGCTGTCAATGGCTGGGTTAACCCACGTGCGTAGCCAATTTTCGCTAATTTTCATTGATATAAAACCTATAAATCTAAATTTTGAATCCCCTCTACTCCCTCTTTTCAAAGAAGAAGCATCCTGTGTCATATATGGACACCCCTCTCCTTTTAGGAGAGGTCAGGGAGAGGTATAAATTTGTTTTTAAGCAAACTGGCGCAAGAAACGCACATCATTTTGGTAGAACATACGCAAGTCATTGATGCCATAACGCAACATCGCAAAACGCTCTACCCCTAAACCGAAGGCAAAACCTTTATATTTTTCTGGGTCGATGCCTGAAGCGCGTAACACGTTTGGATGCACCATGCCGCAGCCCAAAACTTCCAACCAGCGACCACGTTCATCCATAATATCCACTTCAGCACTTGGCTCTGTGAATGGGAAATAAGATGGGCGGAAACGTACTTTTAAGTCTTTTTCAAAGAATTCATTTAATAAGTTAATCAACAAACCTTTGAGTTCTGCAAAACTGGTATTTTCTGCGACGTATAAGCCTTCAATTTGATGGAACATTGGTGAGTGTGTTTGGTCTGAGTCGCAGCGATACACACGACCTGGACAAACAATACGAATAGGCGGCTGTTGATTTTCCATGGTGCGAATTTGTACGCCCGACGTGTGGGTACGCAATAAATGATTCACATCAAAATAGAAAGTATCGTGCATGGCACGCGCAGGGTGATGTCCTGGAATATTCAACGCTTCAAAGTTGTGATAGTCATCTTCAACTTCTGGGCCCGTTGCCACGGTAAAACCTGCTTTGGTAAAGAATTGGCAAATACGTTCCTGTACCTGCGTAACTGGGTGAATACTGCCGATGCTTTGACCACGACCTGGCAAAGTAATATCAACGGTTTCATTCGCCAGTTTTTGTGCCAAAGCCGCTTGTTGTAATTCAGTTTGACGCGCAGTTAATGCCGCATTGATTGCTTCACGCACAGCATGAATTTGTGCACCAAATTCTTTACGCTGTTCAGGGTCCATTTTACCCAGTGCTTTGGATTGTTCCGCAAGCTGGCTTTTTTTCCCCGTAAATTGCACTCGCACCTGGTCGAGTGTAGCAAGGTCCTCTGCTGCTGCAATTGCAGCGAGCGCTTCATTGGTCAGGGCTTCCAGTGACATAGTAACTCTCAAAAGCAACAATTTAGAAATAATTTAAAAACCCCGTATTCTAACAGTTTTTAGTCGCTTTGATGAAGCTTCGATGTAATGAAAATTAGATTAGCATCTTGAAATACAAAAAGTATAAGATAAAGCCAATCACCACGAGATCTCAACATTATGGCGCTCGATCAGATTTGGAAACAGCAACTTGCCCTTGTGACTTATGGCAATGAATATTTGGCTCAAGATTTAAGTTTTAATCATTGGCTCAAGCATCAAGTGTTTAACCAGCATCAAATTCAGTTTCGTGATTTATTGTCACAACATTTACTGGCACAACACTTTCAAATCTGGTTAGAGCATCTTAAACAACAAGGTGTGCGACGTTTAAGCCTACATCAGGCAAGTATTTTAAATGATGAAAAAAACCCCAATCCAAATGTAGAGTTATTGCCTTTTGCACACTTTATTGTGAGTCACGAGGCACAGCACAAATCTGCTTGGATTTTCGGAAAAGAGCTTGCAGAATGGTATACCGCAGAACAAGATTATATGGCGCCTGTTTCCCAACAGAGCGAGCTACGTCAAGAAGTCATGTGGCGTTATCAATTAAATCACAAACTTGCCAGACAGCTCGATACAGATTTTGCCTCTCCAAACTGGGATGAAATTGATCGCTTTATTCGCTCCGAGTTATTTTTAAATCCTTGTGCTACAGAGTTTGTTGAACCAGAGCAAAGCGCTAAACCTTATTTCGGTGTAGATCTTACTCAAAACGCAACTGAAAGCATGTACCCAACTTTGGCGTTAATTCCCGCAGACTACCCTGCTGCCTATGCACATCAGATGCTGTATCGTTTAGATGCACTGGATCAACACATTCAGAATAAAATCCAGCATCCTTATCATGCCGATGGCACAGAACTTGAACCAAGCGAACAACTCAATTTACGTCATTTTTCTCAGAAACTTGAAGATTTACACGCCAAATTTATCACCAAGGTTGCGAACCATTATCAGACCGCACAGCTCACGCCAGTGCAAACACCTGATCCTTTTGAATCAACGCCTAGCCAAGTACAAAACATCGCTTCACCACAAATACCAACACCTGCAGCTACGCATAAAGTGGGTACATCTGCCGTGATTAAACTGATTTTAATGACTGTGGTTATTTGTGCAGCTGCCTATTATTTTGGTTTATAAGCTTAGGGGCTGTTGACAATTCGTCTATGTTTGCGACAACGCATATTTTTTAGCTGATATAAGGCATGGGACAGGAAATTTAGTCATTCTAAATGACCGGCACATAACGCAATAGCAGCAAAAAATATGCTTGTCCTTCGCTGCGCCTTCCGCTGCAAACAAAGCAGTGCTTGTTTTTGCTCAGGCTGTGGCTAAAAATTTCTCAGATTGAGTTATGAAACTTGGCAGAGACCCTAAATTTCAGGCATAAAAAAAGACCGCAAATGCGGTCTTTCTTTTAAGTCATAAAGACTTATGCAGCTAATGCATCTTTAGCTTTTGTAGCTAAAGCAGCAAATGCAACTGCGTCATGCATAGCGATGTCAGCAAGTACGCGACGGTCGATAATCACTTGTGCTTTTTTCAAGCCAGCGATCATACGGCTGTACGATAAACCATTTTGACGAGCGCCCGCATTGATACGCGCAATCCATAAAGCACGGAATTGACGTTTCTTTTGACGACGGTCACGGTAAGCGTATTGACCTGCTTTGATTACCGCTTGGAACGCTACGCGATATACGCGTGAACGAGCACCATAGTAACCTTTAGCACGAGCAAGAATTTTTTTATGACGGCGATGAGCCTGTACACCACGTTTTACACGAGCCATTTATAATCTCCTTAGATGTATGGGCACATAGCACGAACAGCAGCAACGTCACTCACGTGAACCATTACACAGCCGCGCAATTGACGGATACGTTTAGCAGATTTTTTGGTCAAAATGTGGCGTTTGAACGCTTGTTTACGCTTGAAACCGTTAGCAGTCGCTTTGAAACGTTTAGCTGCACCACGGCGAGTTTTTAACTTAGCCATAACAACCTCTTTAAACACCTGTTCGGCACGTCTGCACCATTGCAAAAACGACCTGCAGGTAAGGGAGCGAGTATTCTAAAGCATCTTTGCTTAAAACAAAAGCATATTGGCTAAATAAAAAATGATCATTACCTCACTCATTTGCCGTAATTCAACTCAGGAAAAAATACTGGAATTGTGAACACCCACTACAATTCAAAATAAAGCTAAAGCTCTGTCAAAAATTGTGCAGATCAACACCCTAAAAACTTGCAATAAGTTGCGGATTACCCTTGCGATTATCCACAATTCCATCAATACTTCGCCTCGTCTTGTGTGAGATAAAAAAGACCGTAATATGATGAAAACATCTTTATATATAACTCTATTGCTTGGACTCAGTGCGACGCATCTTTTTGCAAAACCACCGCAGCAGAAATCGACACCAAAAGCCACACTCGAAGTACAAAAAAGTGCTGCCTTGCCTGCTCATCTCACCACACGCTTAGCATGGCGCAAGTTTCCACAACCCAAATATAAAAATGAAGATTTAAATCAACAAAACCGAGCTGCAATTGTGCGTATTTATGCAGATGAAACCGGCAAAATCAGTCAAGCCACTATTCAAGAAAGTACAGGGCTGAAAAAATTAGATGATGCCTTATTACAAGCGGTTCGCACTGCTGAAATTCAACCGACCTATGTAGAAGATACTGCCGTACCGACCATTGGTTTTCAAAGCTTTAATTTAAGATTTCAGGATAACCAGCACGAAGATTGCCAGTTTGATTTTCAATCTAAACAATGGTTAGCACAGCAACAACAGCAAAAAGTTCAATTTAAGTATCGTAGTCAACCACAATTAAACTTAAGTGCGGAAGATTTAAAAAATCACTCACGTAAGTTAAAGTTTCAATTCAAAGTAAATAAGCATGGCGAAGTGAAACGTGTGAAATTGACACAAGGTTCGGGACAATACGCACTTGATCAACAAGTTTTAGCTGCAGTGAAAGCTGCTCAAGTAGATGTACCGCGTCAATTTTGGCTGTATAAAAAGTCAAAATTAAAAGATGAAATTTATTTTGATTTAAACACGTGTGATGCTCAAGAACAGTCATAAGTGTCTATAAATAATAGGGGTTGCTTGCTTAAACCCATGTATAAACAAAATAAATAAACAGATAACGCCCGATTTTGGCTAGACTCACCATCAACACAAAACGGGCAAAATGTTCTTTCATTAAACCTGCAATCAGCGTAATTGGATCACCAATAATCGGCACCCAACTGAGCAGTAAAGACCAAAACCCATATTTGGCGTAGGTGTGCTGTGCTTTTTCTAATTGTGTAGCCGAAACAGGAAACCACTTTTTATCTTTATAATGTTCGATCTTGAGTCCCAAATACCAGTTCACACAAGAACCTAAAATATTACCTAGACTGGCAATGCTAATCAGCCAAATGGGTGCATAGCTGCCTTCATATAACAGCCCCAACAACACAGCTTCGGACTGTAAAGGCAATAAAGTTGCCGCACCAAATGCAGATAAAAATAAACCAAACAGCGTCCAAAGCATAGACGATTTAAAGCCCTAAAGCCTGCTTGGTTTTACGATATTCCCAGTTCGCCCAAACAATACTAAGCAAAATAAGTGCCGCACGTGCCCATGTATAACGCTGAGTAACAGGCTCAATCGCAGCACGTAAAACCTGTTGATCTGTGCTATTTAAAGCCGCAATCATATTCTGCACATGAAATGCTTCGATCACAAATAAGATCAAGCAAGACACAATGCCCAAAATAATGCTCCAATACACTTTGGCATTTTGCTCAACAATCTTGGTAAAGTTTAAAAAAAATTCTTGCATAGCTCATCCAATAAAAAAGCCACCTGAAAAAGTGAGGTATCAGGTGGCTGGCATCTTAGCATAAAAGTAGATTTAAACTTGAATCGCGAGTGCTTTCTGCACTGCAGGGCGCGCAGTCAGCCGTGTAATATAGTCTTGTACATACGGATAATCTTCCAGCGAAATATTTTGCCAGTCATGACGTAACGCCCACGGCAAAATAGCCATATCAGCAATTGAATATTCGCCCGCCACGTACTTTTGCCCCATCAACTGCTTATTTAACACGCCATACAAACGCTTGGATTCATTGATATAGCGTTCAATCGCATAAGGAATTTTCTCTGGTGCATAACGGCTAAAATGATGATTCTGTCCTAACATTGGACCAAAACCACCCATTTGCCACATGAGCCACTGCTCTACTTCAACACGCTCCTGTTCATCGGTAGGATAAAACATGCCAGTTTTGCGCCCTAGATATTGCAAAATTGCACCCGACTCAAACACAGAGATTGGCTCACCACGCGGACCGTTCTGATCGACAATTGCAGGAATTTTATTATTGGGCGAAATTTTTAAAAAATCTGGCTGAAATTGATCATCTTCTGAAATATTGATGGGGAAAATTTGATATTCCAAACCCATTTCTTCAAGTGCAATACTAATTTTATGACCGTTGGGGGTGCCCCAATAATAAAGATCAATCATGTTTTATCCTTCATTACTTTTTTTGCTTTTTGACCAGCATTCTTCTACTGCGGTTTTAGTTATAGCATGTTTTTAAGCGTTTGTTGCGTGTCGCTGCGTAGAGTTTTTTTATCGAATGGCATATCTCATAAACATGAAACATAGATGCTCACTTTCATCACGCAAAAAAAAGCACCGCCAAGGTGCAGTGCTTCTTTTGTTCAAGATGGGATTACTTTTTCTTTTTAGGACCAAGCAACATACCCATTTGACGACCTTCCATTTTTGGTGCTTGTTCAACTACACCATATTCAATTACATCTGCTTCAACTTTTTGCAATTGAGCCAAACCTAACTGTTGGTGAGCCATTTCACGACCACGGAAGCGTAAAGTGATTTTTACCTTGTTCCCTTCTTCAAGGAATTTGATAATTGCACGTAATTTTACGTTGTAATCACCAACATCAGTCGCAGGGCGGAGCTTGATTTCTTTCACCTGTACTTGATGCTGTTTTTTCTTCGCTTCTTTCTGCTTTTGCTTTAGATCAAACAAATGCTTGTTAAAGTCCATGATTTTGCACACCGGTGGTTCGGCATTTGCCACAATTTCCACCAAGTCAAGGTCAACGCTTTCTGCTGCGCGTAATGCATCAGCCAAGCTTACAATACCTTTTTGCTCACCATTTTCGTCTACAAGACGGACTTCTTTTGCACGAATTTCATCATTCAAAGCAGGACGGTTAGATTTTCCGCCCTGTTGATTACGGTCAGGCTGTTTAATCGCTGTTACTCCACAATATACCGGCCGCGTTCTGCGACGGCTGTTTTCACTAGGTCAATGAAAGCATCAATTGACATAGTACCCAAATTTGTTCCTGAGCGAGTACGGACGTTTACCGTTCCTTCTTCCACTTCACGGTCCCCAAGTACCAGTAAGTATGGAATACGCTCTAATGTACGCTCACGAATCTTAAAGCCGATTTTCTCATTTCTCAAGTCAGAAATAGCACGAATACCGTTTTCTTTAAGTTTTGCGACGACCTGTTCACTTGCAGCAGCTTGTGAATCGGTAATATTCATGACACAAGCTTGCACTGGCGCTAACCATGGTGGCATAAAGCCTGCATAGTGCTCAATAAGTATACCAATAAATCGTTCAAAGCTGCCAAGAATTGCGCGGTGCAACATTACAGGCTGATCACGATCATTGTCTTCAGTGACATAAGATGCCTCTAAACGCTCAGGCAAGTTAAAGTCACACTGAATTGTACCACATTGCCACACACGACCTAAGCAGTCTTTCAGTGAGAATTCAATTTTCGGGCCGTAGAACGCACCTTCACCCGGTTGTAACTCCCATTCCAGACCTGCAGCATCCAAGGCATCAGCCAAAGATTTTTCTGCCATATCCCAAAGTGCATCATCTCCCACACGTTTTTCAGGACGTGTAGACAGTTTCATTTGCACCTCTTCAAAACCGAAATCTTTATAAACATCTAAAGTCAGTTTGATAAAGTCTGCAACTTCTGGCCCAATTTGTTCTTTGGTACAGAAAATGTGGGCATCGTCTTGAGTAAAGCCACGTACGCGCATAATGCCGTGTAATGAACCCGATGGCTCGTTACGGTGACATGAACCAAATTCTGCCAGACGAATTGGCAAATCACGATACGACTTTAGCCCTTGGTTAAAGACTTGTACGTGACATGGGCAGTTCATTGGTTTTACTGCATAGTTACGGTTTTCAGAATGGGTAGTGAACATATTGTCTGCGTAGTTGGCAGCATGTCCTGATTTTTCCCATAGCGTGAAATCGACCACTTGCGGGGTACGAATTTCTAGGTAACCGTTGTCTTGTTGTACTTTACGCATGTACTGCTCAAGTACTTGGTAAATCGTCCAGCCATTTGGATGCCAGAACACCATGCCTGGTGCTTCTTCTTGCATATGGAACAAGTCCAAAGCTTTACCAATTTTACGGTGGTCACGCTTTTCTGCTTCTTCAATACGTTTGATATACGCCGCGAGCTGTTTTTTGTCCGCCCAAGCCGTACCATAAATACGTTGTAACTGTTCGTTTTTCGCATCACCGCGCCAATAAGCGCCTGAAATTTTGGTGAGTTTGAACGACTTTAAGAATTTAGTGTTTGGAACGTGTGGACCACGACACATATCCAAATAGTCTTGATGATAGTACAAGCCCATTTGGGTTTCGTTTGGCATGTCTGCAATCAAACGTAATTTATATTCTTCGCCACGCGCTGTAAATTCTGCAATCACTTCATCACGCGGGGTCATTTTTTTTACAACATCATAATCTTGGTCGATGAGCTTTTTCATGCGCTCTTCGATTGCTGCCAAGTCATCTAACGTAAATGGACGTGGCATCCAAATGTCATAGTAGAAACCTTCTTCAATGACAGGACCAATCACCATTTTCGCTTCAGGAAAAAGCTGTTTTACCGCATGCCCCACCAAGTGCGCACATGAGTGACGGATAATCTCTACGCCTTCTTCATCTTTAGGCGTAATAATTTGTAGGGTTGCGTCTTCGGTAATTAAATCGCAGGCATCGACCAAACGATCATTCACACGTCCAGCAACTGTATTTTTGGCAAGACCCGGACCGATGCTTTGAGCAACTTCCATCACAGATACGGCTTGATCAAACTGTTTTTGATCGCCATTTGGCAAAGTGATAATAGGCATAGATAAAAATCCTTAAGGAGTGATGCCCCGTACCATGGAGCATATCACCGCGAGATTATGATTAAGGGAGACCCTCAAAAGATAAAAACGGTGTATAAATAAAAAGCGCCTTAAATTTTACACGGCTTGCGTACAGGTTTAAACCTTTGTGTACTAAAAAAGCCAAAGAATCGGCATTTCAGCTGTTTTTATTCCCTAAAGGTTGCCCACGGCGTGAATTGTCCATGTTGATAGGCATACACCGCTTCAAACTGTGGCAACACCGCCTCACTCTGTTGCGGGCGTAAAAATACATAATCATCTATTTGGATGCGATGCTGTTTGGGTACTTGAATCAACTCTTGATTGCTACTGCGTCCGTATAAAGCATGTGGATGACTGCTCTCAGGATAAACATAATCTGCCATCCAATAGCCACCATAAACAAAAACGGCTTGATTGGATTGTGGCAAATAGGACTGCAAACGATCTAAGCCTGGCACTTGTACCGCAGCCAATACCTTTAAAACAGGTGTTGCAATCCACAAAGCCGATTGCAAATCTGACAAGATTTTTAAATCAAAATCACTGGGTTTAAGCAACATCGAACCAAAAGCCAGATCATTACATTCACTGTGCTGACAATGCTGCATAAATGTCAGGCTACCACCACCGTTAAAACACAAGTCATCCTGCCACAACTTTGGAAAATGATGCTGAATCAGTTGTTTATAATTTCTATATTGCTGCTGTGAGTGTTGATAGGCTTTGGCTTGTGCATGAAATACATTTGGTAATTTCACCACATGCGCATCGTACCCCATCAAACCTGACAGTTTTAAATGTTGTGGATGCTGCTGAATCAATTCCAGCATTTGCATAAATCCAGCATGATCTTGCGCCCCACCACGATGCAAACCGATATCAATTTCAAGATTAATATTCAAACAAAGCTGGCGTTGTTGTGCCAAATGTAAATACTGTTGTAAACGTGCAGGTTGATCAACCAACCATTGTAAATGCAATTGGATATTCTCAGCAGACGCCATCACCTGCTGATAAAAAGCATCTACCGCACGTATTGGCATTGGCTTGCCAAACAGTACATCTGCTTGTGGAAAGTGCTGCATCACTTCATACAAATGTGGCAGATGAAACAACATAAAACGCTGCGTATTCAGACTTTGGCTTGCGTGTTGCAATATCTCCAAACACGCTAGCGATTTCACCACCAGTCGTGGTTGCAACCGTGCAGGCAAATGGGCTGCAACATAATCCAAGTTATGCTGAAAACGTGCCATATCCACAATCAGATGCGGTGTTCCTGTACCCTGTTGCTGCAAACTGTGGGTGAGTTGCTGAAAATAATCACTTTGCATGTCACGCTCCCTAATTGAATGCTCTTATTTTGCGATTGCTTGAGTTGTTTATTGAACATCACGCTGCACTCAAACTTGGAATCGTGAAAATTTGTCTTAAATATGGATTAATCCATTTTTGCTGTGGATCAAGCTGCTCACGAAGTTGCATAAAATCATCCCATTTTGGATATAACTCACGTAATTGATCCGCTTGCATACTGTGCAATTTGCCCCAATGTGGACGTCCCTGATATTTTTGTAAAATCGGTTCGACCCATTTAAAAATATGTTGGCAATCTTGTTTATAAAATTGGTGGATTGAAATAGACACCGAATCCCGTCCATAAAAAGGACTCAGCCAAATATCATCGCCTTTGACATAGCGAAACTCGATTGGGAAAAACATGGCGACACGCTGTTGTTTCAAAACCGCCAATAATTCTTCTAAACACGCCAAACCTTGCTCGGCAAGCAATTGGTATTCCATTTCGTTAAATTTGGTATTGCGTGGCGTTGGGAAAATTTGACTCGACCAATCGACATGAGTACTCGGTTTGATAAACACGCCCAACAAAGATTGTAAATACGGATTTAACTGTGGAAAAACACGGGTTATTTCCGAACAAAAATTTAATAAACGGTCTTCTGATAACCAATGTTGCGGACGAGGATCCGTCAATCCTCGGCTCTCATCTAAGGTTTTTAAAATCACCTGATCACTGTGTAAAAATGCCCAAAACTCAATATGGCGATGTTGATGCTTCCAACGGTCTATATATTGATAAATATCACTCAAGGCACATAAACGTAGCTGCTCTTTGAGTTTATAGCGCGAACGGTTTTGTAAAGTGATTTTGGTCATCACCCCAAAACTGCCCAGCGCGACCCGACCTGCCTGAAAAATTTCAGCATTGTGTTCAGGTGAACATTGCAACACCTCACCCTCTGCTGTGAGCAGTTCAAAATCAGTCACCAAAGCCGATAGACAAGGTAAATCCACACCTGTGCCATGTGTTCCTGTTGCAACCACACCTGCCAAACTCTGATGATCAATATCGCCCTGATTTTGCAGCGCCTGATGAATCGGAGCTAGACATTCACCCAGTTTGTACAGCCGAGTCCCTGCATGTAAGGTGCATTGCTGCTTTTGTGCATTAAATTGATGCACCCCCTGAATATGATCTAAATTCACCATCACATCATCGGTTGTGGCTAAGGGGCTAAAGGAATGCCCTGCTCCGACCATTCTAATTTTGTCGTGCTTTCGCACAATTTTTTTCAGTTCATCTACATTTTTCGGCTGTAAAAAGTCTGGATAGGCTGTTTGCTTTCCAGACCAGTTACTCCAACGCTGTTTCATAATCCTTCCTTTTTCTGCGTGGCATTTATTTTTATTGCAGTTTGTTTTGCGTTACTTTTTAAAGTACCGCATTAAAAAAATAGAGACACATGGATGAGATAAATGACCTCTCTATCCATATTGATTTAGATTAACCTCCTGACTAGTACATGATTTAGAATATGTTTCACATGGAACAATGTATAAAAAAACTACAATTCATTTAGCGCATTAGCTTTCAAACTGTCACGATATGTTCTTTTTTCTAATTCATCCAAAGGTACAGCGGGCGGTAATAACGATGCTGTATCGCGTTGTGGAATAGGCAAATTCAATTGCTCTGCGAAATATTGAAATTTAGTTTGCAACGCTGCCAAAGTCCACTGTCCATATAAAGTGTGACCACCTTCATAGGCTTGTTGTTGATATTCCTCGAAGGTGGTCACATAGCCCATATAATCATTGCAATATGAAGCCAACCATACTTTTTGAGTCGATTCCAATTCTTGTTGTACGGTTACTTTGAGCCTCTTAGCTGCAACAGTAGTAATTTCCCCAGGACAGCACAGCAAGGTTAAGTCGCCAATTTTAATTAATTGTAATGGCACTACATTCGGTACCAACAAGCTATGATCAATTGCGCCTACACTGGCCTGCTTGTTCATTTCTGCAATCAGTTTGTCTAAAAATTTAGGATAATGATTCAGTGGCTTGCCAAAAATGGTTTTAGAACCACATTCCAGCACAATATCTTTGGGGCCTTGTGAGGCATATAGCTGTTGATAATAGCTATAATCTGCGGCTTGAGGATTACTCAACTTTTTCTTTTTCACTCGCTGCGCTAACCATTGCATACCTTTAAAAATCGGTTGTGCCACACCTGCACCATCTACAGGTGTTCCTGCAAAAAATGCTGCACCATGACAGGCTGCACTGGTTTTTGCATCTGTTTGCCCCATCGCAAATTCAACTGGAATTTCAATATTGCTTAAATCGACATAATGGCACACAGCATCTAAAGCTCCCATTAACGGCGTACCTCTATGTGCCAAAGCTTTCAGTGCCAATTCACTTTGATAGCGACCATTTTGCTGTGTATATTCGTATTCTTTTTCATCGCGCATTGCAGCACGTACCTGTGACTGCTCAGGGCCATGATAATGTGGAGAAACATCACCCTCTGCGGCTTGGGCAAAAATTGCCACAGGATTTTTGACCCCACGTTGTTGCAGTGCACGCTCGGTACAAAGTGCGGCATAACCTTTGTTATCACCATCATGAGCGCTTAAACGACTGCTTAAACAGGTAGCATGCACCCCAAATAAAGAAAAAACTGCCTGTAAATTACCTTCGCGATAAAAACCAAGCAATTGCATATCACGATCTAAGGCCAAATGTGCCTGTTCCAGCGTTCTACGAGATACATCAGGATTACGGTTATACGCTGTTAAAGAGCGATTCCATGCCACTGGCGTTTCTTCTGCAAAACGACCATTGCTCATATAAATATCGGTTTTTTCTGGGTCGCCAAAGCTTTGAGCACACTGCCCACAATCGCATCGACCACTGCATTTAAATGTTCAGGCACAAAACCAGGTGTGGGCATATTGTACAACGCTTCATGTGCACAACCGCCAGGTGCAGAATGAGTATGCGTTGCCATCAATACCAAACGCTGCGGCTGAAAACGCTCCCCCAGCTTACGCTGTAAACGCTGTATCGCTAAATGACGCATGGCATAGGTCACACACCCCATATCCAGACAGCAAAAAATTAATAAGTCATTGTCTAAGGTTTGAATACAAATACTGCGGGCAAATAAAGCTGTTCGTTGTTCATAGGCACGATGTTTCCAGTTGCCATAACCAAACATGGCAAGCCCTTTTGGCTGAATATGAATTTCCTGTTTATCCCAACCCACCAAATACATTGCAATCGTATTCCTTTTCATCTATACAATCAGTCATGACGCTGATCAACGCCATTAAACAAAATTGCATCACGGCAAATAAGGGTCAAAGCGACAATGGCATGGGGGGATAATCGGACTTATGTCAGCAACTTCAAACTACTTGCTGCAGCACGTGCCGCCTGCCTTATTGTCAGGTCTGATTCATTACGCCAAAGAACAACAGATCCCCTATCAACCATGGTTTCAGGGAATTTCTCAAGATCTTGATCAAATCGTCCAAGGCAATGGTTTTGTTTCATTTCAAGATATTTGCAAAGTGGTGACACGCGCCCTGCAAGACACTCAATGTGCACATTTAGGCTTAGAAATTGGACGTGACAAGGGGCTGATTTCCATGGGCATGCTCGGTTTTGCCATGGTGTCCAGTCAAAATGTTGTAGAAGCCTTACAGACAGGACTGCAGTACCATCCCATTTCAGGCAGTGTGATGGATTTGGAGTACGATTTTTCCTCGACCTCTCCTACACTGGTGATGAAAGAGCGTTATCCCACGGGGAACTTACTGCGCTTTTTTTGCGATGAAGTCCTCTCCAGTATTGTTAGCTGCTTAGACGTCATGCTTGGCAATCATCAAGATTTGGTCGAAGTGCATTTTAGTTTTGCCCAACCCGACTATTTAGAGGCTTATCAGGTGCATTATCAATGTCCTCTGCACTTTTCATCATACATGAATGCTTTGGTGTTCCGACCAGAGATTTTAGGACGCCAAATTAAAACCTCTAGTGCCGCCAATTACAGCACCGCCCTGCGTGTCTGCCAACAAGCGTATCAGGATATGCAGGCGATTAATCAACAGCAATATGCACACGTGTTGAGTTATCTAATCGAACAGCATTTACCTCAGCACTTTGATATGCACCAAGCGGCACAACATTTTCAAATGAGCGAAAGACATTTACGCAGACAATTACTTGCCGAAGGCTGCAACTTCCAAAACCTGCGCCAACACGTTTTGGAAAATAAAGCCAAACAACTGCTACAACAGCCTTTGAGCATGACTGAAATTAGCCAACAACTTGGCTTTAGTGAATTACGCGAATTTCGACGTGCATTTAAGCGTTGGACAGGTCTCAGCCCATCACTCTATAAAAGCCAAATGACAGAATAAGTTAATATTTTCCAATAAGCTACTATTTTTATTGAATAAAAAATAGCTGCTAAATTTTACTTAAACTATTTTTTAAATGTACTTACAAGCGATTCAAAACAAAAACAACAGATTTTCGACTAAAGCATAACTGCAAAGCTGTCATAAAATCCCTATCTTTTTAAGTTGGATAAAATAACGACACATATTATGGAGAATAACAATGGTCAGCGCATACGATGAATTACCGCGTACCCCTGCGAACTTTGTCGCCTTGTCCCCGTTACGTTACTTAGAACGGGCAGCTTATATTTACCCGCACCAAAACGCGATTATTCACGGTTCACGTCAAATTACCTGGCGCGAAACTTATTTGCGCTGCTGCCAATTTGCACATCAACTTCAAAATTTAGGCATCAGCAAAAATGACACTGTTTCGGTGCTGCTTCCGAATGTTCCTGCCATGCTAGAAGCACACTTTGCTGTGCCAATGGCGGGTGCAGTGCTGAACACACTAAACACTCGTTTAGATGCCAAAACACTGGCGTTTATGCTCGATCATGCAGAATCCAAAGTGCTTTTGGTTGACCCTGAATTTGCGGCTTTGGCACAAGAAGCCTTAGCGATGGTCAATCATGAAATTTACGTGATTGATGTCAACGATGCAGAATATGAGCATGCTGCCAATGCCCTTAGCATCGGACAGATTGAATACGAAACTTGGCTGGCTGCAGGTGACCCAAATTTTGAATGGCATTTGCCACAAGATGAATGGGATGCAATTAGCCTGAACTATACGTCTGGCACGACAGGCAACCCGAAAGGCGTGGTCTATCATCATCGCGGTGCCTACATTAATGCAGCCAGTAATATTATTGCCTGCGGGATGACCCCACGTGCAACCTACCTATGGACACTGCCCCTATTCCACTGTAATGGCTGGTGCTTTGCATGGACGATGGCAGCCAACGGTGGCACCAATATCTGCTTACGTAAAGTCGACCCTGAACTGATTTTTAAATTAATTGCAGAGCACAAAGTCGATTATTTCTGCGGTGCGCCAATTGTCTTGTCGATGCTCATCAACACCCCTGAGGAGAAAAAGACCCAGTTTGATCACCGTGTTGAAGTGATGGTTGCGGGTGCTGCACCGCCAGCAGCAATTATTGAAGGTATGCGCAATATTGGCATTAACGTAACTCACGTTTATGGCTTAACTGAAACCTATGGCCCATCTGCGCTGTGTGCTTCTCAAGCAGGCTGGAGCGACCTATCCATTCAAGAACAAGCACAATTACATTCGCGTCAAGGCGTGCCTTATCCGCTGCAAGATGGCATGAAAGTTTTAGACCCAGAAACCATGCAACCTGTACCAAAAGACGGCAAAACCATGGGCGAAATTATGTTCCGTGGCAATATCGTGATGAAAGGCTATTTGAAAAACCCAAAAGCTACCGCAGAAGCATTTGCAGGCGGTTGGTTTCATACAGGTGATTTAGCCGTCTGCCAACCCGATGGCTACGCCAAAATTACTGACCGTTCTAAAGATGTGATTATTTCAGGGGGTGAAAATATTTCGTCACTCGAAGTGGAGGAGGTGCTGTATCAACATCCTGCAGTTTTGACAGCCGCAGTGGTGGCAAAACCAGATCCACGTTGGCAGGAAGTCCCGTGTGCCTTTATTGAACTGAAAGAAGGCAAGCAGGTCAGCCCTGAAGAAATTATTGCCTATTGCAGTCAACATTTGGCGCGTTTTAAAGTACCAAAGGATGTGGTGATTACTGAAATTCCAAAAACATCGACAGGTAAATTACAAAAATTTGTACTGCGTGAATGGGCCAAAGAGCGTTCAGTCGGTGAGTTTG
>NZ_JAYJLK010000023.1:0-41835 GCF_051948795.1 Acinetobacter sp. Lyrl_1 | reverse complement strand
CCCCACTTGAGTGAAAACGAAAGTGGTGGGAGTATGTCAATTCTTAAACCAATATTAAAATCACATGAAAAGTTGCGGCTGCACAATTTAAAAATTGTTGAAGTGATGTTGTATTGTTGTGCGCTGTTCAACCTAAGCTGTAAAAACAAATAGGCGACCCGTAGGTCGCCTAAAGCAAAACTTGAATTGTGTATAAATTACCAGTGTTCACCTGGGAACAAGCGCGCATACGCTTTTTGTACCCAGTTCAGTTTTTGCTGCTCGCCCACAGACGCGGTAGAGCTTGGGAATAAGTTATAACCAATCGACATGAGTTTGTTGTTAATGTCTGGTGCAATCGCATAAGTGATTGAAGCCAAACGACCCAAATGTGTCGCAATTTTCTTCGGACGTTTCACAATCGCATAAGCAATTAAATCTGCCGCTTGCTCAGGTGAAAGGGTGGGCACGTACTTATAAATTTTGGTTGGTGCGATCATTGGGGTACGGACCAATGGCATATACACCGAAGTAATCGCAATTTTGTGTGTATGCGCTTCTGCAGATAGACAGCGACTAAACGCATCCAATGCGGCTTTAGATGCCACATAAGCCGAGAAACGCGTTGCGTTGGCTAATACACCAATCGAGCTGATGTTGATGATGTGACCATCTTTACGGTGCATCATCTGCGGCAAAATATTGAGTACCAAACGCACAGCACCAAAATAGTTGAGCTGCATGGTACGTTCAAAGTCGTGGAAACGATCAACCGACTCATGTACTGCACGACGGATTGAGCGGCCTGCGTTGTTAATTAAAATATCAATATGATCGACAGAGGCAAGAATTTGTTGCGATACAGCATCAATAGAGTCCATATCGTTTAGATCACAAGGGAAAACTGAAGCCTTGCCACCACGTGCTTCAATTTCAGCTTTGACTTGTTCGAGCGTTTCCTGAGTACGTGCCACCAAAAGCACATGCGCACCTGCATCGGCTAGCTTATGTGCCACGGTTAAACCAATACCACTCGATGCACCTGTAATAAGGGCAACTTTACCATTTACACGCTGTTGAAAAAGTTTCTCTAATTTTGGCTTCACGCTAATATTCCTGATTTAGATTCCTGAGTTGTCATTTTTATTGAGATTGACGATTCAAATTTCAGACTGAATTTGAACTGTTTTACTTGGCTTTATGATAGCCGATTGCACAAAAAAAGCTATGGAATAAGTGGTTGAATTTAAAAATGAATTTAGAGTAATTGCTCTATTTTTGTGAGCTGTATATCTTTATTTTTACCATGAAATAAAGCTAATGCAAAGACATACAAAGAAAAATTAAAATAAAAAAGCATCCTGTTGAAATTAATCAGCAGGATGCCAGTACAAAGTTTGAACTGATGAGTTTTTATACGGCTGCTAAAGCTTGCTCTAAATCGGCAATTAAGTCATCGGCATGTTCAATCCCGATGGATAAACGCACCATATCTTCACTCACACCAGCCGCTTTGAGTTCATCTGCACTCAACTGACGGTGAGTGGTGGTTGCAGGGTGGCAAGCCAGACTCTTGGCATCGCCAATATTGACCAAGCGTGTGAATAATTGCAGTGCATCAATAAAGCGGGTTCCGCCTTCACGGCCATCTTGCACACCAAAAGACAGAATTGCAGAAGGTTTGCCTTTCACATATTTTTGTGCCAACGCATGTTGCGGGTGATCTTTCAAACCTGCGTAATTGACCCATTTCACTTTTGGATGTGCCTGTAAATATTCCGCTACTTTTTGCGCGTTTTCAGTATGGCGTTCCATACGCAGGCTTAAGGTTTCTAAACCTTGTAAAATTAGGAATACGTTATGCGGGCTAATCGCTGCACCTGTATTGCGTAGTGGTACTACACGTGCACGTGCAATAAATGCTGCAGCGCCTAAGGCTTCTACATAGTTCACACCATGGTAACTTGGGTCAGGTGTATTTAAGGCTTTAAAACGCTCAGGATATTTGCCCCAAGGGAATTTACCGCTATCGACAATAATGCCGCCAATAGACGTACCGTGACCACCAATATATTTGGTCAGTGAGTGAATGATGATGTCTGCGCCAAAATCAAATGATTTTTGCAAGACAGGCGTGGCTACAGTGTTATCCACCACCACTGGAATGCCGTATTCGTGCGCAATTTTCGCAATCGCTTCAAGGTCAATAATATTGCCCAATGGGTTACCAATGGATTCTACAAAGACCAGTTTGGTTTTGTCATCAATCAGGTCGCGTAAGCTTTCAGGCTGTTGATAATCGAAGAAACGTACTTCAATGCCTTGTTTAGGCAAGGTGTGGGCAAATAAGTTGTAAGTACCGCCGTATAAAGTTGATACTGAAGCAATGTTATCGCCTGCTTCGGTAATGGTCTGAATTGCGTAGGTAATTGCAGCCATACCCGATGCTAAAGCCAATGCGCCAATCCCGCCTTCAAGTGCTGCAACACGTTGCTCCAATACTGCAGTGGTTGGGTTCATAATACGGGTGTAAATATTGCCTTGTACTTTTAAATCAAATAAATCGGCACCATGTTGCGTATTATCAAAGGCATAAGAAGTGGTTTGGTAAATAGGCACAGCCACGGCTTTGGTGGTTGGTTCTGGGCTATAGCCTGCATGAATGGCCAAAGTTTCGTCTTTATAGGTCATGTTTACTTCATCTTCGTGAGTTAAATTGGTTTGAGTCTAGCACTTTTAAATATGAAAGAAAGTGTAAAAATGCTGCAATATTTAGCTGTAAATTTGATATAGCAGGCAAAAAGTCCTGTGCTTATCCGCTGATCGCTAGAGTTGTAACAAAGCATGCAAGATGTTTGTGGTGTCTTATTTTTTCTCCGTATTCAGGTATAATACCCGATTATTTTTTCGCTCATTAGAGCAGGGGCTGCTCATCTGAGCCCCAGATTTGGTTTTCTATTGAGGAGTCCTACGTGGCCCAATATATTTATACGATGAACCGAGTGTCGAAAATGGTTCCGCCTAAGCGCGAAATCTTGAAAGACATCTCCTTATCATTTTTCCCAGGTGCGAAAATTGGTGTGCTTGGTTTAAACGGTGCAGGTAAATCGACTTTGCTCCGTATTATGGCGGGCGTAGATAAAGATTTCTCTGGTGAAGCTCGTGCACAGCCAGGCATCAAAATTGGTTATCTTGAGCAAGAACCACCACTAGACCCGAGCAAAGATGTACGCGGCAACGTGGAAGATGGTGTGCGTGAAGCTTTAGATGCTTTAGAGCGTTTAGACCAAGTTTTTGCAGAATATGCAGATCCAGATGCAGATTTCGACAAACTTGCAAAAGAGCAAGAGAAGTTAGAAGCGATTATCCAAACTTGGGATGCACACAACCTGAACAATCAGCTTGAACAAGCAGCGGCAGCATTAAATTTGCCAGCTTGGGATGCTGATGTTAACAAATTATCGGGTGGTGAGCGTCGTCGTGTGGCTTTATGCCGTTTGTTATTGTCTAAACCAGACATGCTGCTTCTAGACGAGCCGACGAACCACTTGGATGCAGAATCTGTATCTTGGTTAGAGCGTTTCTTAAAAGACTTCCCGGGTACGATTGTGGCAATTACCCACGACCGTTACTTCTTGGATAACGTTGCAGAATGGATTTTAGAACTTGACCGTGGACATGGTATTCCATATCAAGGTAACTACTCTTCATGGTTAGAGCAGAAAAATAACCGTTTAGAGCAAGAACAGAAGCAAGAAGAATCTTTTGCTAAAGCCTTGAAAAAAGAATTGGAATGGGTACGTTCCAATGCGAAAGGCCAGCAAAAGAAAAACAAAGCGCGTATGGAGCGTTTTGAAGAGCTTAACTCGCGTGAATTCCAACAGCGTAACGAAACTTCTGAAATTTATATTCCACCTGGCCCACGTTTAGGGAACAAAGTGGTGGAAGTGGAAAACATCAGCAAGTCATTTGGTGATCGCTTACTTTACGAAAACCTTTCCTTTACTGTGCCGCCTGCAGCGATTGTGGGGATTGTCGGTCCAAACGGTGCGGGTAAAACGACTTTATTCCGTATGATGACTGGCGAGCAGCAACCTGATACGGGCAGCGTGACTTTAGGTGACTCGGTAAAAGTGGCTTATGTCGGTCAGATTCGTGACACTCTAGATGATGACAAAACTGTTTGGGAAGAAGTTTCTGGCGGTTTAGACATTTTGAAAGTGGGCGATTATGAAATTGCATCGCGTGCTTATATTGGTCGCTTTAACTTTAAAGGTCAGGATCAGCAAAAACGCGTTGGTGAATTGTCGGGTGGTGAGCGTAACCGTTTACAACTGGCAAAAATTCTACAGCAGGGCGCAAACGTGATCTTGCTGGATGAGCCATCAAACGACTTGGATATTGAAACTTTACGTGCACTGGAAGATGCAATTTTAGTCTTCCCAGGTACAGTGATGGTGGTATCGCACGACCGTTGGTTCCTAGACCGTATTGCAACGCACATCTTGTCATTCGAAGATGAGCAACCAGAATTCTTTACAGGTAACTATACTGAGTTTGAAGAATATCGCCGTAAGAAATATGGTGATGATCTGGCAACCAAACGTAGCAAATACCGTAAAATTGGCGCTTAAGTCTAAAAACTTGAGTTCTCATTAAAAAAACCAGCCGAGAAGGCTGGTTTTTTTATATTTGCTCGATGATGTGGTCTTGTGATCAACCTAGCAACATTTTTCTTAATCTAGATGTAGACCAGTGAGGTTTAAACTTCCCACTCATGTGCACATTCACGGCACTTCCATTTTTTTTGTGACTGCATAAAGGCTTGCATAGAAATTTTGAAATCAGGCAAATCACGATAAAACAAGAAACCTGCAATTACACACAGCACAAATACCGCCACAGTAATGCTTTGTAAGGTTGTGCCTGCACCATCACCAAAAATCCACATGGCGATACTGATCAAGACAAGAAGTAATAAGACAAATACCGCTGGAATAAGCATCACCAAGCTTTTTGGCACCACAGGACGCGGTGTTGTTTGACCTGCCTGCGCAACAGGCATGATTTTTGGGCTTTGACATTTAGGGCATCGGTATTGCATTACAACTCCAAAATTCTAATCTGATCGTTATTCTAACCAAATGTACGGCAAATCAAAAACAGTCTGTCAGAAAACAGGGCAATAAAAAAGCCCAAGTCATTGCTTGAGCTTTATTATAAGATGAAGATAAGTGAATTTATATTCATCTTGAATATGGCGTCCCTACGGGGATTCGAACCCCGGTTACCGCCGTGAAAGGGCGATGTCCTAGGCCTCTAGACGATAGGGACTTGATGAGGCAACACAGGTAAAGCCTTATTTAAACTTGGTGGAGTCAAGCGGGATCGAACCGCTGACCTCTACAATGCCATTGTAGCGCTCTACCAACTGAGCTATGACCCCAGTCTGTGTGAGCGCAATATTAGGGCTATTGCGCGCACACGTCAACAAAAAAATGAATTAAGCTAGATCAATTGCATCATTTTTCGGCAATTTGATGCTTTCATTCAGTTTTTCCCAGACTTTAACTTCTTTTTTGCTTGGTCCGCCAACCACTTCTAAGGCATGACGCAAACGCGCAAAGGTCAGGTCAGGACCAATGGTGACCATGGTTTGCATCACAGGTGTAGATGCGGTTGAACCTGCAATTGCAATAAAGAACGCAGGCATGAAATCACGCAATTTGATTTCCATTTGGTTGGCTAAATCCATTAGGGTTTGGCTCACCGTGTCGTTGTTCCAAGTAAATAGACTTTCTAAACGCCAAATTGCAAATTGTAGGCTTTGACGCACTTGTTCTTCAGACAGTTTTTTACTTTCAAACTGTTCCTTGCTCAAGCTTGGGAAATGGTTGAAGTAATGTGCAGACCAATTGACCGCTTCTGAGAGTAAATTAATACGCGGTTGAATCGCGGCAGCAATCTCTTCCAATTTGGCACGATCTGCTTTCCAAGCCAATAAGGTATCTAACAGCTCAGCAGGTGAAAGCGCTTTAATCCATTGACCATTCAGCCAATTGAGTTTTTCCACATCAAAGATAGGGCCGCCTAGTGAAACACGTTGAATATCAAAGTGTTCAATCATTTCGGCTAAGGTGAATTTTTCACTTTCATCTGGCATTGACCAACCCATGCGACCTAAATAGTTCAGCAAAGCTTCAGGTAATACGCCAATGTCTTTGTAGTAGTTGATTGAAGTTGGGTTTTTACGTTTAGATAATTTTGATTTGTCTGGGTTACGCAACAATGGCATGTGGCATAACACAGGCATATCCCAACCAAAATATTGATAAAGCAATTGGTGTTTCGGTGCCGATGGAATCCATTCTTCACCACGAATCACGTGAGTGATTTGCATCAAATGGTCATCGACCACGTTGGCCAAATGGTAAGTTGGCAAGCCATCTGTTTTCAGCAAAATTTGCATATCGACTTGCGCCCATGGAATTTCCACTTCACCGCGCAGCATGTCATTAAATTTACATACGCCTTCGGTTGGCACTTTCATACGAATAACATGCGCTTCGCCTGCCGCTAAACGACGCTGCACTTCATCTGCAGACAAGTTTAAACCACGACCATCGTAGCGCGGGCTTTCACCACGTGCTTGTTGTTCTGCACGCATTTGATCGAGTTCTTCGCTAGTAGCGAAGCAATAGAAAGCATGTCCTTGTTCAACCAATTGCAAGGCGTATTGCTTATAAATATCCATACGTTCAGACTGACGATACGGTGCATGCGGGCCGCCGACATCTGGACCTTCTGCCCAATTTAAGCCTAACCAACGCAATGAATCCAAAATCATTTTTTCAGATTCAGGGGTTGAACGCAGTTGGTCAGTATCTTCAATACGAAGAATAAACTCACCACCGTGTTGTTTGGCAAAACATAAGTTAAACAAGGCGATATACGCTGTTCCCACGTGCGGGAAACCAGTAGGAGAAGGCGCGATACGAGTACGAACAGTCATAAGCAAAAATTAATTCAAAATGTAAATTGCAACCATTATAACGAAAAAGCCCAAGTACTTAATGTTAAATTCAACATTCTGTACTTGGGCGTTTCAACTGCATTTGAAAAGGGGATCAAAGGCAGTGAATTTAATGCGGAGTTATGAGTTATCTTGCGGGAATAAGGCTTGTACAAAACGGCTAAAACGCTGATTTTGCAAGGCAAAGAAATTTTGAGTTGGGGCAAGATTAATTGAAGTCAGCACTTTTAAATCATTATTCGATTCAAACTTTTGCTTGTCTGCCTGTTTTTGCTGGGTAATGGCTTTTTCAATTAAAGAGCCTTTTGCCTCAGTTAAATTGGTTTTGCTTTCAGCAGATTTGATCACTGCACTGTGACCGACTGTACTTAAGCTGAGTAATACTGCGAACATGAGTTTAGATTTCATTTTGATTCCCCCTTTCCTTTATGAGTGAACTCACAATTTATAAATTGTTTTAATCACTTTAATATTTAATCACAAAAATCATAACAAAAGTAGATTTGCGTCACACTCTTAATAAGATCTTTATCATCATTTACTCACTATATACCGATTTTTCAGATGATCTTTGATTTAGAACATGTTGTAACAAACAACTGTGGAGATATCGTGAAGATTGTTACAAAAGTCACAATAAAATAGTTTTGAAGCGGGTTTGATTGCTGTGATGTCGCTTATTTTACCGTTGAGTCTAAAAACGGATCAAAGTTTTATTCACTTTTTATATATCTAATCCATAAAAAGGTATAAATTTGGAATAAACGCCGCATCTTGAATTAAATTGATTAAAAACAATTAATTAAAGCTAAATTATTTGAATTTAATCATTTTTTGCATGTTTTTTACAAATTGCGCAGCGCCTGAGCATTGCATATATTGAGCGACAGATTAAAGGTGATGTGTGCTGTAATGAAAACTCAATTGAAAGCTTTATTGGCTGCTGCGCTATTGGCAACAGGTTTTGCTGCAACGACTGCTCAGGCTGCAGATCGTCAGTTTTTAAATGTATCGTATGATGCGACCCGCGAATTTTATGATGAATTTAACAAGTCGTTTGGTCAGTACTGGAAAAAACGTACAGGTTTAGACGTCAACTTTAAACAATCACATGGTGGTTCAGGCAAGCAAGCGCGTTCTGTGGTCGATGGTTTAAAGGGCGATGTCGTAACTTTGGCATTGGCGAATGACATTGAAGAAATTGTAAAGTCAGGTCAAATCCAAGCAGGTTGGCAAAAAGAATTTCCTCATAACTCTGCGCCTTATACCTCGACCATCGTCTTTATGGTGCGTAAAGGCAATCCGAAAAACATTAAAGACTGGAATGACTTAACCAAACCAGGCGTACAAATTATTACCCCTAACCCGAAAACAGGTGGTTTGCCACGTTGGGTGTATTTATCGGCTTGGGGTTATGCAGAAAAGCAGCCGGGCGGCTCTAAGGCCAAAGCGCAAGAATTTGTGGGCAAGATGTACCACAATGTAAAAGTGATGGATTCGGCAGCACGAGCGTCGATGACTACATTTGCTGAACGTGGCATTGGTGATGTGTTGTTGACTTGGGAAAATGAAGCCCTTGTAACTTTAAAAACCTTAGGCAAAGACAAGTTTGATATTGTTTATCCATCTATTTCTATTTTGACTGAACCTTCGGTGGCAATCGTAGACCGCACAGTAGAAAAAAATGGCAATAAATGGTTGGCGAAAGGTTATATCAACTATTTATATTCACCTTTAGGTCAGGAAATGGCGGCTAAGCATTTCTACCGTCCACGTAATGAAAAAGTCCTTGCAAAATATGCAGCACAATTCCCGAAATTAAAAACTTTCACGATTGATGAAGTGTTCGGTGGCTGGGAAAATGCACAAAAAACACATTTTGTGAATGGTGCGATTTTCGACCAAATTTATAATACTAAGCGTTAAACAGATATCCATTTTCGGCTAATCTTTTATTGGATTGGCACACAAAAAAATCTCTACGGAGATTTTTTTGTGCTTTAAAAAAGTCAAAAACGGTTTTCCCTATGGAAAGTAATATTTATCTACAAAAAGACGTTTGGAGCTTTGCCAAAACAAGGTAATAATGTGCAGTTACATTTTAGCTGTATTGATTGAACCTTATGTCGCATATTTCTGTATTACTTCATGAAACTGTTGATGCCGTGTTGGCAGATCGCAATACAGGAATTTATGTCGATGCTACCTTTGGACGAGGTGGACACACGCGTTTGTTGTTATCCAAATTGGATGCGCAGGCACGAGTCTATGCCTTTGATAAAGATCCACAAGCTTTGGCCGTGGCAGCAGAATTGGCGCAGCAAGATTCGCGCTTTCAGATTATTCATGCCAGTTTTGCCGATATGCAGCAAGCGTTGAATGATTTGGGCGTCACTCAGGTCGATGGTGTGATGGCCGATTTAGGCGTGTCGTCACCACAGCTAGATCAGGCAGAACGCGGTTTTAGCTTTATGAAAGATGGCCCGCTTGATATGCGTATGGACAACTCACAAGGCCCGACTGCGGCAGAATGGCTGGTGGATATTGAAGAAGAAGCCTTAGCCAATGTGATTTTTCAATATGGTGAAGAGCGTTATAGCCGCCGTATTGCCAAAGCCATTAAACAGGCGGGTTATATTGAAACTACCGCACAATTGGCTGAAATTGTAAAAGTTGCCCATCCGAAGTGGGAAAAAAACAAACACGCTGCAACACGTACTTTTCAGGCAATTCGTATTGCGATTAATAAAGAATTAGAAGATATTGAAAACTTCTTGCCGCAAGCCGTTGAGGTGTTAAAACCCGAAGGTCGTTTGGCGGTAATTAGCTTCCATTCTTTGGAAGATCGTTTAATTAAACAGTTTATTCAAAAAGAATCGAGCCTGCCTGAAGATTCGGGTTGGGGCTTGCCACAACAGCAACAAGATACACGTCGATTGAAAAAAATATCACGTGTGCGTGCCAGTGATGAAGAAGTCAAAGCCAATCCACGCTCACGCAGCGCATGGCTACGTGTTGCAGAACGATTAGCTTGAAAAGGCCAATAATGAAAACTGAAACCGTTGAAAAAAATCAATCTCAAGTGCGACTGAAAAAAATGGTCGCCTATTTTATTTTATTGGCGCTGGTATTTATCAGCGCGATTATGGTGGTGTTTCAAGTGTTTGAATATCGCCATGATTATCGTGAGCTGAGTTCTTATATGCGCGAGCGAGATGACTTAAATGCCGAATGGGGGCGTTTGTTAATTGAACAGCAGACCTTTGGTGCAACTGCACAAATTGGCACCCGTGCGGTGACGCAACTGCGTATGTATTCACCGCCCGCACCGCAAACTGTGGTGATTTCTTTGCCTACAACCTCAGAACAACAATAAGGCGAGTTGCACATGGTCGATACGCGTAAAAAGCAAACCCGAAAGAAACAGCAATCGGTAACTGGAAAAAATGCCATTCATGTAGAAATGTGGCGTTTTTACTTAATGTGGGCTGTGGTACTGCTGGTGTTCGTGGCACTGGTGGGACGTGCTTTTTATGTGCAAATTGTGAACCATGACTTTTTACAAAACAAAGCCAATGCCAATATTTTAAGAACAGAAAAGCTCAAAGCTATGCGCGGGGTGATTTATGATCGCCACGGTGTGCCTTTGGCAATTAGTACCCCTGTAATGAAAGTGGTGATTGATCCACGTGATTATTTTGACAATAAAAAACTGTTTGAAGAAATTACAGCCGAGTTGGAAAAAAATCCGACCAGTCGTAAATTGCAGCGTCAATTGCCAGATAAAAACTTGAATTTAGATGAACTTGCCGATGCAGTTGGGATGGATCGCCAAGAACTGAAAAATAAAATGAACGAGCGTCCGCGTTCACGTTATTTGGTTTTACAAAAAGAAGTGCCGCCGCAACAGGCAGAGCTGATTCTAAAACGTAATTTCCAAGGGGTATATACCGAGAAAAACTATAAGCGTTATTACCCGCAGCCACAGCCGAATGCACAAATTATTGGTTTGACCAATAGTGAAGGCACAGGCATTGAAGGCTTGGAAATGCAGCTAAATACCCGCTTGGCAGGCGTGGATGGCGAACAGCAAATCGTGCGCGATAAAAAGGGTAACCGTGTCAAAGACCCAGAAGTGGTGAGAGAGGTTGAACCGGGCGAAAATATTACCCTGAGTATCGACTCACGTTTGCAATACATTATGTATCGTGAATTGACTGCAGCAGGGGTGGCAAATAATGCCCGTTCAGCCACAGCAATTGCGGTAGATGTGAAAACGGGTGAAATTTTGGCGATGACCAGTTGGCCGTCGTATAACCCGAATGACAAAAAAAGTTTGTCCAATAAAGATGCCATGCGTAACCGTGGTGCGGTGGATTCTTTTGAACCGGGTTCGACCATGAAGCCTATGACGGTGGCAATGGCACTGGAAAGTGGCAAATATTCACCGAATACCGTGGTCAATTTAAGTGGTGGTTCAATGCGGGTGGGTAATCACACCATTCGTGATACCCACAATTATGGCTCACTGACTTTGGCGGGAATTATCCAAAAATCGTCAAACGTGGGTGTGGCGAAAATTGCTTTATCTTTACCGTATGCAACCTTACCGACTTTTTATAAGCGTTTAGGGTTTGGTGCGCGTTCTGCAGTGAAATTTCCGGGTGAAAGTGCAGGTTTAATTTTGCCGCCAAGCAAGTGGAATGTGTCGGAAGTGGCGACCATGTCTTATGGTTATGGTTTGAACGCCACTGTGCTGCAATTGGCAGATGCCTATGCCATGCTTGCCAATAAAGGCGTAAAAATGCCGCTGAGTTTATACAAATTAGAAGAACAGCCTAAAGGCGAACAAATTGTTGATGCTAAAATTGCCGATCAAGTTCTACTGATGATGGAAGCCGTAACGTTACCCGGTGGTACGGCACGTCAAGCCAATATTCCAGGCTATCGGGTTGCAGGTAAAACGGGAACAGCGCATAAACTTCGCGCAGACCGCAAAGGCTATTCACAGACTGAATATCGTGCCTTGTTTGCTGGGGTTGCACCGGTCAGTGATCCGCGTTTAGCCATGGTGGTCGTGGTGGAAAATCCAACAGGACAGTATTATGGTGGTTTGGTGGCAGCGCCTGTATTTGCTCGTGTGATGCAAGAATCTTTACGTTTAATGAACGTACCTTTAGATAAACCTTTAGAAACTCCCAACATCCAATAACAGGTGACGCATGTCTATCAGCTTTCAACATATTTATCGCAGTTCTCGCGTTGCAGATTGGATGACACAAGACTTTCAGGGCTTTCAACTTGACAGCCGCCATGTGACAGCAGGGCAAATTTTTATTGCCCTGACCAGTTTATCGCAGCCTGAAAAAACCGCACAATTTGCACAAGCAGCTTTAGATCAAGGTGCTTTGGCGGTGATTTCGGAAACTGAACTGGCAGTTGCCAATAATTTGGTGGTGCCAGATGTGCGTCAGCGCATGGGACAGTGGCAAAAACAATATTTACAAGCACGACAGCCTGTACCTTTAGCGCGTATGCTTGCAGTCACGGGCACCAATGGTAAAACCACGATTTCCCGCTTAATTGCTGAGTTGTTAATGTTACAAGCCCAACGCTGTGCGGTAATGGGCACCACAGGCAACGGAATTTTGCCTAATTTGGAAGCTTCAACACATACCACTTTAGATGCCTTGCAACTGCAAAATGCTTTATACAGCTATGCACAACAGGGGGCAAAATTTGCCGCAATTGAAGCCAGTTCACATGGTTTGGAGCAAGGGCGCTTAAATGGCTGCGATATTGAAATTGCGGTATATAGCAACCTGAGCCGTGATCATTTGGATTATCACGGTACTTTAGAGGCGTATGCTGCAGCCAAAGCCATGCTGTTTCAGTTTGCCAGTTTAAAAGTTGCAATTGTCAATTTAGATGATGAATATGCTGGGATCATGTTGCAAGCGGCGCAACAGAACCCTGCGCAACCGAAAATTTTGACTTATTCCACGCAGCAAGCGGCAGACTATCAAGTACAGCAGATTGAATACAGTCTGAATGGTGTACGTTTCCATCTACAAACTGCTACGGCAGAATATGTGGTGCAAAGTCCGTTGCTCGGACATTTTAATGTTGAAAACTTGGTCGCGGGTTTAATCGCAGCAGAGCAAGCAGGTTTTGCATTACAGGATTTAATACACACGACTGCACAACTTAAAGGCGCACCGGGGCGTATGCAAGTGTTGCGTGATGCAGAGCGTTTATTTGTGGTGGATTATGCACACACGCCAGATGCCCTAATTCAAGTGTTGCAAACCTTAAAACGCCATGTTAGCGCACAGCTTTGGGCGGTGTTTGGCTGCGGTGGAGATCGGGATCGTGGTAAACGCCCACTGATGACCCAAGCGGCATTGGACTATGCCAATGTTGTGCTTTTGACTTCTGATAACCCGCGTACAGAAGATCCTTTGCAAATTTTTGCCGATATGCAGACAGGTGTCGATTTGTCGGTGGCACAGAGCCATGAAATTCATGATCGTCGTGAAGCGATTAAATATGCAGTCAAACATGCACAGTCAGGCGATATTGTCTTGATTGCAGGCAAAGGTCATGAAAACTATCAAGAAATAGATGGGGTAAGACACTGGTTTGACGATGTGGTTGAAGTGCAATCTGCGATAGATGCACAGCATTGTTCACCTTCTGCTTATCCTGCCCAATAAGGAATTTGTATGCACACTTCCACCACCAGTACCGCAATTTTAGAACCTTGGACTGCCGAACAACTCAAACAGGCAACACAGGGTTATTGGTTCAATGGGCAAGCACCGCAAGGCGAGATTAAACGTATTTTAACCGATTCACGTCATGCCGAAGCAGGCGATGCCTTTTTGGCTTTAAAAGGTGAGCGTTTTGATGCGCATGATTTTGTGGCACAAGTAGCGACTCAGGGCTGTTCTATGGCAATTGTCAGCCAGCCTGTAGACGCAGATATTTGCCAATTGGTCGTGCCTGATACCCGTTTAGCTTTAGGGCATTTGGGCGCATTTCGTCGTCAGCAACATCCTCAGTTAAAAGTGATTGCGTTAACAGGCAGTAGCGGTAAAACCACCACTAAAGAAATGCTCGGTAGTATTTTGTCACGTTTGGCACCGACTTTAATTACCCGTGGCAACCTGAATAATGACTTGGGTGTGCCGATGATGTTGTTGGAGTTGAATGCAAGCCATCAATATGCAGTGATGGAATTAGGCGCCAGTCATCAAGGTGAAATCGATTACACCTCAAACTTGGTGCAGCCGCGGGTGGCAGGCATTATCAATATTGGTACTGCGCATTTGGGTGAGTTTGGTGGACGTGAGGGCATTTGTCGGGCTAAGTCTGAAATTTATGCACATATTGCCCCACAAGGCACGGCCATTGTCCCTGCTGCCGATGATTTTGCCGAACAGATTCAGCAAGCGGTTCAGTCAGAACAGCGTCTAAGTTTTGGTGCAGGCGGTGATGTGTTTGCGACAGACATTCAGTTGCAGCCACAATCGGCAAGTTTTTGTTTAAATACTGCCCAATGTGTGCGTCAGATTCACTTGCCATTCGCGGGTGAACACAATGTTCAGAATGCTACGGCTGCTGCCGCTTTTGCACTGGCAATTGGCGTAAGTTTAGATGATATTGTCGCAGGCTTAGAACAGGCGCAGGGGGCAAAAGGTCGTTTGAACTTTATTCAGCAAGGCACCCATTTATTCATTGATGACACCTATAATGCCAATCCAACCTCTATGCGTGCTGCAGGCGAAGTTCTTGCGCAGCAAACAGGCGTGCGAGTTATGGTAATTGGTGATATTGGTGAACTGGGCAACAGTGCAGCACAACAGCACTATATGTTGGGGCGTGACTTGGTGTCTATTCGTGGCATCAACTTTGTGGTGGCGGTCGGTGAATTTGCACCTGCGACCCAAGAAGGTGCGCGTAGTACCCAATATGGAAAAAAATTACAGGCTTTTGTCACTCAAGAACAAGCCTTGCCGTTTTTAATTGATCTGGTAAAAACACATCAACCTCAGTCCATGAGTTTCCTATTTAAAGGTTCTCGTTATACCCATATGGAAACGTTGATGGCTGCATTGATGGAGAAAATTTAAATGCTGTTATGGTTATTTGAACAGCTGGCGGGCTATCACAGTTCGTTTCAAGTGGTTCGTTATTTAACATTACGTTCATTACTGAGTGTATTGACTGCGCTTGGCATCGGTTTGGTGCTAGGCCCTGTGATGATTCGTAAACTGCAAGCATTAAAATACGGTCAGGCAGTCAGCTCTTATGCACCTGAAGGGCATGCCAAAAAAATGGGTACGCCAACCATGGGCGGGGTATTAATCCTGCTTTCCATTGGTATTTCGACCCTATTATGGGCAGATTTATCTAACCCTTACGTCTGGATTGTACTGGCGGTCATGGTCATTTTTGGCGCTGTAGGCTGGGCAGATGACTGGATTAAAATTCGCTACAAAGACAATGCGGGTTTGCCTGCGCGTAAAAAATTCTTCTGGACTTCGGTAGCATCATTGGGTGCGGGTATTGCGTTGTATGTGATTGCAACCCAACAGCCAAATCCTGCACAAACCGCAGATATGCTGGATGTGTTGATTCCATTTTTTAAAGATTTCAGCATTCCATTGTCGTCGATTCCACTCGGTATTGGCTTCATTATCTTTACCTATTTGGTAATTAACGGTGCCTCAAATGCGGTGAACCTGACTGATGGTTTAGATGGTTTGGCAATTATGCCAATCGTGTTGGTTGCGGCAGGTTTGGGCGTCTTTGCCTACTTGGCGGGGGATGTTCGTTTTGCTGATTATTTGCATATCCCTTATGTGAAATATGCGTCTGAGTTGGTGGTAATCTGTGCCGCGATGATTGGAGCAGGCTTAGCCTTCCTGTGGTATAACGCGCATCCTGCACAAGTCTTTATGGGCGATGTCGGCGCATTGTCTTTGGGGGCAATGCTGGGTACGATTGCCGTGATGGTACGTCAGGAAATCGTGTTTGCGATTATGGGTGGGGTGTTTGTAGTTGAAGCAATTTCGGTATTTCTGCAAATTGGTTCACTACGTATGCGCAATAAACGGGTATTCTTAATGGCGCCGTTGCATCACCACTATGAAAAGAAAGGCTGGCGTGAAACTCAAGTGGTGATTCGTTTCTGGATTATCACAATTATGCTGGTGGTTTTAGGTTTAATGACTTTAAAATTACGTTAAGCCTATCCAACCGAAAATTTTAAAAGTCGGCACTCGCCGACTTTTTTATGTGGTTCACTCTGGAGAAAATGATGAATTTGCTGATGTGTCCTGTGTGTCGTCAGGTATTGCAACTGCATGATCGAACGTGGCGTTGTGCCAGCAATCACAGCTATGATGTTGCGAAACAAGGCTACGTCAATTTGCATGTGGTGCAGCATAAGCACAGTAAAAATCCGGGGGATACACCTGCTTCGGTGCAGGCACGTCGTGCATTTTTAAGTGCAGGGCATTATGCGCCCTTGCAACAGGCAGTGGTGCAAAAAATTCGCACCTTACGCATCGAAAATTTGTTGGATATTGGCTGTGGTGAAGGCTATTACACCGCTGCCATGCAAGGCGAAGTGTTGCAGTGTGTCGGGGTGGATATTGCCAAGAATGCCGTACAAGTGGCGGCGAAACTGAATCCCGCAGTGACTTGGGTGGTGGGGACAGGGGCAACTTTGCCTGTTTTAGAACATTGTATTGATTTATGTGCCAGCTTGTTTAGCCCAATTCCGCAACAGGAAATTTTGCGGGTTTTAAAACCACAAGGCTATTTGTTGGTAGTAACGCCTGCGCCTGAGCATTTATTGGCGATGCGTCAAGCTTTGTTTGAAGAAGTGAAGCCGCATGAACCTGAAAAATTTATCGCTCAATTGCAAGACGCCTTTGATTTGGTAGAGGCTAGCGTGGTGGAAACACCATTACAACTCAATCAAAATGATTTAAATCATTTAATTGCCATGACACCTTATGCCTACAAAGCCAAAGCAGAGCGTCGCCAGGCTTTGGAACAGCAAACCCAGTTTGACGTGACAGCACAGCATCAAATTTATCTGTTTCAGAAAAAGTAAGTTTGAATAGCCCATAAAAAAGCCCTCATCTTTGCGTAAGAGGGCTTTTTCTGACTGCTTGTCTGTGTAGTTATAAGACTTCGTCAATTAAGTTTTCTAATGCATCGGGAGCAGGTTTGGGGGCCGCATTAGGTTTGGCAGGGCTGTTGTTTGGCGCTTGCATGGCAGGCGGTGCAGCGTTTTCAGGAATTAACACTTCCTCGCCTGGTAAATCGTCAAAATCTCGCTCAGGCGCACGTGCTGGCGCAACAGGTGTAGGTCGATACAGTGGACGTGCCAATGGCGGTGAAGCACGATAATCCTGTTGCTGTTCTGCATTCATTTGATTGAGTTCACGTTGTGGCGCTTTGGCTTTGCTGTCTAAACTCACCCATGCTTCAGGTGTGCCTTTCAGTGCATTGCCCATAAAGTTTGTCCAAATTGGTAGCGCTGCGACACCCCCATATTCACGACGTCCTAAAGTGGTAGGTTGGTCAAAGCCCACCCAAGCCACAGTCACCAGTTTGCCGTTGAAACCTGCGAACCAAGCGTCTTTGGCATCGTTGGTGGTTCCCGTTTTGCCACCAATATCACCACGACCAATTCTAAGTGCAGCACGTCCAGTACCGTGTTGAATCACGTCACGTAAAATATTGGACATATCATACGCCGAGCTAGATTTTAAAATACGTTGTGCCTGTTTGTACTGACTACGCTCTGCCAATAAGTTCGAGTCTTGTTCAGCTTGTGCCAGTTTTTTATTGGTGACTTCAATCACTTCATCATCTGGCGTAGTGGCTTCGGCACTTTCCAACGTTTGTTCTTTGGCGTTAATACAAGCAATACACGCATATTCAGGATTAGCTTGATAAATCACCTTGCCATAAGCATCTTCAATACGGTTAATGAAGTGCGGTTGAATACGGTAACCCCCATTGGCAAAAGTGGCATAGCCCGTTGCCATTTGAATAGGCAGAACTTGTGGCGTGCCCAATGCAATGGTGTAGTTACGTGGAATCTGATCTTCCTGTAATCCAAAATCCATGAACAGTTGGCGGGTACGCTCAATTCCCACATTTTGCAATAAACGCACCGAAACCGTGTTACGAGATAAATATAGCGCACGACGCAATGGGATCATGCCTAAATGACGACCATCGGAGTTACGTGGTGACCATTTGCCAATGGTGATTGGACTGTCATTGACCATGGTGTGTGGCGTCATACCACGCTCTAAAGCCAGAGCATACACAAAAGGTTTGATGGTGGAACCTGGTTGACGCCAACCTTGTAAAGTACGGTTGAACTTAGATTGATAGAAGTTGTATCCACCGACCAACGCTTCAATGGCGCCATTATTCGGGTTAATTGCGACCAATTGACCTTGCACTTTCGGTACTTGTACCAATGACCAAGCGGTTTTATTTTCATTTGGACGTAAACGGACAATATCTTTGACTTTTACAATCTGTGCCGCACGACTTGGCGCATTGCCTACACTGTTGGCATTGCGATAGGGGCGCGCCCAAGACATACCTGACCATGGTACAGTAACTGTTGTGCCATCTTGCATTAACGCTTCAAAAGAATTATTCAGCACTTTGCTGACTTGCGCAGGGTAGGTGTTGGCATAAGCGCGAAACTCATGCAGAGGCTTGTCATGTGCCTCTGCACCACGCCATCCATGACGACGATCATAGGCTTCTAGACCTTCTTGCACCGCCTGTTCAGCATACATCTGACGTTTGCTATCTACAGTCGTGTAAACTTTATAGCCTGAATCAACCGCTTGTTCGCCAAATTTACTGACCAGTTCAGCACGTACCATTTCTCCAATATACGGATGTTTATTGCTGATGCTGCGGTCTGGCATATCTAAATTAATCGGTTCAGCAATGGCTTTTTGGTATTCATTTTGGTTGATATAGCCTAGTTGCAGCATACGTCCCAAAATCCAGTTGCGACGCTCCAAAGCACGCTCAGGATTCACCACTGGATTGTAGCGTGAAGGTGCTTTAGGTAAGCCTGCAATCATCGCCATTTGTGCAATTGTCAGCTCTTCTAAGCTTTTGTTGTAATAAATTTTGGCAGCTGCCGCGATGCCATAGGCATTTTTACCCAAAAAGATTTTATTGACGTATAAAGTCAAAATTTCTTCTTTGCTCAGGTTCTGTTCAATTTTACGCGCTAAAAAGATTTCGGTGAGTTTACGCTTTAAAGTACGATCAGGGCTGAGATAATAGTTTTTTGCCACTTGCATGGTAATGGTTGAGCCGCCAGTTTGCACATTGGAGCCTGTTACCGCCTCGCTCAACGCGCGCCCCAAGCCTTTGAAGCTAATCCCACTGTGTTCAAAAAAGGCAGAATCTTCGGCTGCTAAGAACGCAAAAATGAATTTTTCAGGAATATGTTCATAATCGACAGGCACAGAAAGCTTACCGCCATACTCAGCAATTAGCTCATTATCGGCACTATAAACCTGTAATGGTTTTAATAATGGCGCTTTTTTTAAGGTGGTCATTTCTGGCAAAGATGGGGCAATATAGAGATACATGCCATAGAAACCCATCGGTATTGCGACCAAAATTATAATTATGATCAAAAAAAATGGATGAACACGACCCGAACAAGATAGCTTTTTCATAACAAGTGCGTTTTAATAAGCGCTAATAGCAAACTAATTGCTGGTCAGTATAGCGAGTAGATTTACGGATTGTTAGATGAATTATTGTATCCGTAAAAAATTATAGACCAGCGCGGATTAGTAGGTTAAATTTTTTTGGGGATAAAAAAATAATAGGAATGGTACTATTGTGCGTAGGTTATATCGTAAGCCAAGTAAGGGGTTAATAGGTGTAGATATTAGTTCTACTTCTGTTAAGTTATTAGAACTCTCTGTTAAGAATGGTAGATACTGGGTCGAGAGCTATGCGCTGGTCCCACTTCCAGAAGGCAGTGTGGTTGAAAAAAACATTCTCAATCCAGAAGCAGTCGGGGATGCGCTTGAACGTGCATTGAACTTAGCAAACACGCAATCTACATCTGCAGCATTAGCAATTCCAACCTCAATGGTGATTACCAAAATCATTGAAATGGATGCAGATATGACTAGCGATGAGCGTGAAGTTCAAATTCGTATGGACGCCGAGCAATATATTCCATTCCCATTAGATGAAGTCAGCCTAGACTTTGAAGTCCAACCAGACCGTTTAGCCAATCCAAACCGAGTCAATGTGTTACTGGTTGCAACACGTTTAGAAAACGTAGAAGCACGAGTAGAAGCATTGGAGTTGGGCGGCTTGACAGCCAAAATTGCCGATGTCGAAAGTTTTGCCATCGAAAATGCCTTTAAAGTGTTCTCCGATACCCTGCCAATGGGTGTGAACACCATTGGTATTTTGGATATTGGTCACACCATGACCACCTTGTCGGTGCTGCAAAATAACAAAATTATTTACACCCGCGAACAAACCTTTGGCGGTAAGCAGCTGACACAAGAAATTCAAAACCGTTATGGTTTGTCGTATGAAGAAGCAGGACGTGCGAAAAAAAGCCGTACTTTGCCAGATGACTACGATGTAGAGGTGCTCGAACCGTTCTTAGAAGCGGTGGTGCAACAAGCGGCACGTTCATTGCAGTTCTTTTTCTCATCTTCACAATTTAACGAAATTGATCACATTTTATTGGCAGGGGGGAATGCCAATATTCCAGGTCTTGCGAAGTTGTTGCAGCAAAAACTGGGCTACCGTGTGACCATTGCCAATCCATTCTTACAAATGGGCTTCTCTCCACAAATCGACATTAAAAGAATTGAAAGTGATGCGCCGTCATTGATGGTGGCATGTGGTTTAGCAATGAGGAGTTTTGATTAATGGCAAAGATTAACTTACTCCCTTGGCGCGATGAGCTAAGAGAAAAACGTAAAAAAGAATTTATTGTATTTTGTATTGCAGCGGCTGCTGTTGGGGTGTTATTGGTGGCTTTTGCGTGGTTCTTCTACAACGCGAAGTTACAAGATCAAGAACAAGCCAATCAATTGGTGATCAGTACCAACCAAAACCTAGATGTACAATTAAAATCTTTAGAAGGCTTGCAAGAACAGCGTAATGCTATTGTTGAGCGCATGAAGCTTATTCAGAGCTTACAAAGTCAGCGTCCAATTGCCGTGCGTTTGGTGGATGAATTGGTGCGTGTGACACCAAGCAATATGTACTTAACCAAAGTGAGCCGTACAGGCAATAAATTCACTTTTGAAGGCAAGGCTGAAAGTCCAAATACTGTGGCTGAATTCTTGCGTAATTTGGAAGCATCGCCGTGGTATCGCAATGCATTTATGAATTCATTCTTAGCCAAAGAAGAAAATAAAGATAAAGCACCAAGCTCTGTGGTTCCTCGTGTAGAGGAAAGTTACGGTACTTTTGTAGTAACTTCAGATTTAGAAGAAATTGCAATTCCAGTAACACCAACAGAATCTAATTCAACATCAGCAGCGGGGGCAGCACAATGAGTCTCGATGAATTTGATGAAGTAAATCAGGATGCTGCTGTTGCTCCGAAAAAGAAAATGACAGTTGAAAAGTTTTTTCAACAGTTCAATACCCTAGATCCTAACAATTATGGTGCTTGGCCACTTTCGGTCAAAATTACCTGCTGGATTTTTATTATTTTCCTGATTCTAGCTTTAGGTTACTTTGTCGTAATCAAGCCAAAGTTAGATGCCATTGCAGCAGCACATACACAAGAACAAAACTTGTTAAATGAGTTCCGTGAAAAAGATTCTAAATTGCGTAATTTGCAGCAATACCAAGCGCAATTACAAGAAATGGAAGCGAACTTTAACCAACAACTTGAACAATTGCCAAAAGAAACTGAAATTCCAGGTTTAGTTGAAGATATTAACGTCACAGGAGTGAATTCAGGTTTGAAGTTTAAAAACATTCGTTTAGAGAACGAAATTAAACAAGAGTTCTTTATTGAACAGCCAATTTCAATTGAAGCGACAGGCGATTATCATGCCTTTGGTTCATTCGTAAGCGGTACAGCAGCATTGCCACGTATTGTGACCATGCACGACTTTGAAATTGTGGCGACTGAAAATAAAGACAAGAAAACCGATATTCCGCAAGTGACCTATAAAGCACAAGCAAAAACTTATCGTTATGTCGGCAGTGCAGATGCACAAACCGCGGGTAATGCTGGAGGAGCGAAATAATGAAAATTGAAAAGCTTTCGTTGGCTCTGATGGCGACTTTGTTGATGGTGGGGTGTGATTCACGGATTGATGCAGTCAATGCACAAATGGCTGAAATTCGTAATCAGCCACCACTACCCATTGAACCTGCACCTGTGTTTGAGCCTGCACCAACCTTTAACTATGCAGCACACCAGCTCAAAAGCCCATTTATGCCAAGTTCATTGGCGGCAGAGCTTAAAATTATGGCAGGGAAGCGCGTTTATCCGAACCTTGCTCGCCAGTTACAACCACTGGAAAATTACGCACTTGAGTCACTGACTATGAAAGGCAGTATGCGTCAAAATGGTCAAATTTTGGCATTGATTCAAACACCTGATGGTGAAATTGAGCGTATCCAGCGTGGTAGCTATATGGGGGTAAATCATGGTCGTGTGGTGAATATTACACCTACACAAATTGATTTAATCGAAATTATTCCAGATGGTCGTGAAGGTTATGTAGAACGTCCAAGAAGTTTAATTTTAATTGGGCCTGCGCCATAAATTAAAGGAATAAAAATGAATAACAGTGTGAAAGATTTTATTTTTGGGGATGGTAATACAATGAACAATTTGTTCCGTCAGTTTTCAATGGGCGCAGTCGCAATGGCAGTGATGCAAGTTGCCAATGCCCAAGTCAGCATTACCAACATCGTACCCATGCAAATTCCGGGACAGGGCACCGAAATTCGTGTCATGTTCAATGGCTTACCACCACAGCCAGCGGCATATCAGTTGGAACAACCTGCGCGTTTGATTCTAGACTTTGATAAAGCACAACAAACGCTGAAACAAAACAGTATTGCAGTGGCGACCAAAGAAGCGAGTTCTGTAGAGGTCAGCTCAGATGCGCAGCGTTCACGTTTAACTGTGAACTTGGCTGATGCAGGTGCGTTTACGACACGTGTTGAAGGCAATACCTTTATTTTAAAGATCAACTCAACTACAGCCACACCTGTTGCAGCAGTGACTGCACAACGTAGCGCACAAGGAATTTCCAATATTGGTTTCCAACGTGGTGGCGAAGGTGAAGGTCAGGTGGTAATTGACCTATTGGGTAGCAACACCCCTGTAGATGTACAGCAACAAGGCAGCAAAATTGTCGTACGTACTTTGGGCAATAAAGTCCCTGCGCATTTGGCTCGTCGCCTGAATGTGAATGACTTTGCAACCCCAGTATCAACCATTGATGCGCATAATGATGGTAGCAATGGCGTGATCACCATTCAGGCTGCAGGTAGCTATGAATATATGGCCTATCAGGCAGAAGACAAGCTCACCATCAGCTTAAAACGCCCAGTTGATAAAAACCCGTTTAAGCCACGTGCAGCACAAAGCTACACAGGTAAAAAGATTTCATTGGACTTCCAAGATATCGAAGTGCGTCGTGTATTACAGCTGTTGGCAGACTTTACAGGCATCAATATGGTGGCTGCAGATACAGTACAAGGTAATATCACCTTACGTTTAAAAGATGTGCCTTGGGATCAAGCCTTAGACATTATTCTGAAAACCAAAAATTTAGACAAGCGCCGTAATGGTAATGTGATCTGGATTGCGCCAGTTTCTGAGTTGATTAAGGCGGAAGAAGAAGAAGCCAAAGCGATTGCACAAAGTGTTAAATTGGCACCACTGCAAACTGAATATATTCAGTTGAACTATGCTAAAGCCGCAGATATTGAGAAGCTTATTACTGAAGGTAAAAATGCATCACGTAGTGGTAGTTCAAATACAGGTTCTGGAGCTGACCCATTAGGTGATAGCGTGGGGAGCTTGCTCAGCCCACGCGGTACAGTGTCTGTAGATCCACGTACCAATACCTTAATTATTAATGATACTTCCGCTAAAATTGATCAAATCCGTCAGATGATTGATTTGCTTGATGTGTCTGTGAAACAAGTGATGATTGAAGCACGTATCGTACGTGCAACCACAGATTTCACCAAAGAGATGGGTGTGAAGTGGGGTATCTTGTCACAAGGGATCACCAACAATAATCACTTGTTGGTGGGTGGTAGTGATACCACTTTGTGGAACTTGCGTGAGCCAGAAGAGAATAGCGAGTTAGGCGGCTATACTTATGATATTGAGCGTCCGCAAAACCTCAATGTCGATTTAGGTGTGACCAGTCCAGGTGCCAGCCGTATTGCGTTTGGTTTAATCAGTTTATCTGACTTTATGTTGGATTTGGAATTGTCTGCATTACAAGCCGATGGTTATGGTGAAGTGATTTCAACACCAAAAGTACTGACTGCAGATAAGCAAAATGCCAAAGTTGCATCGGGTACTCAAATTCCATACCAATCTTCTGAGGGTGGCGGTGTTAATGCTGTCTCGACCACAGAATTTATTGATGCGACTTTAAGTTTGGATGTGACGCCAAGTATCACGCCAGATGGCAAGGTGCAAATGCAATTGAATATCACCAGTGACTCGCCAGGTGCGCCAACACCAACTGGTCAGCTCACCATTAACAAGAACGCAGTCAATACCAATGTTTTGGTAGATAATGGCGAAACTGTGGTCTTGGGTGGTATTTTTGAGCAGCAAACTGCCAACTCACAAACCAAGGTTCCGTTCTTGGGCGATATCCCTTATATCGGACGTTTATTCCGTAAAGATATCACGTCAGATAACAAACGTGAGTTGCTGATTTTTGTTACACCACGAATTGTTAATGACAGTGTTTCAAGAAATCATTAATATATTTTCAATTTAAACAAAATTTATAGGTGACTCCTTGCTAAGCAAAGAGTTTGAAACCCTACCAAATATCTATTTGGTAGGGCCGATGGGGGCAGGGAAAACCACTGTAGGACGACATTTAGCAGAATTGTTAGGGCGTGAATTTCTAGACAGTGATCATGAAATTGAGCGTAAAACAGGTGCAACGATTCCATGGATCTTTGAAAAAGAAGGGGAATCAGGGTTTCGTAGTCGTGAAACAGCGGTCATTGATGAGTTAACTACGCGACATAAACTTGTGCTGGCCACAGGTGGTGGTGCAGTAACTCAAGCCCCTAATCGTGAGTTTTTAAAACAACGCGGTATTGTTGTTTATCTGTATACTCCTGTCGAAATTCAACTCCAGCGAACCTATCGCGACAAAAACCGCCCTTTACTTCAAGTCGAAAATCCCGAACAACGACTACGTGATTTGCTTGCAATACGTGATCCGTTGTATCGTGAAGTAGCACATTATATTATTGAAACCAATCAGGGTGCTGCGCGAGATTTGGCGCAAAAAATCTTAAATACGATTGTTTCTGAGCAAATATCTTAGGTAGAAAGCGACTCTTTTCATGCAAACTTTACATGTTGAACTCGGCGATCGCCGTTATCCCATTTTCATAGGTAGTGATCTTCAGCCCAAAGACTTATTGGCACCTTATATTAAGGGGCAGCAAGTGATGATTGTCACCAATACCACAGTTGCACCCTTGTATTTGAGTCATTATGTGTCTGCCGTTGAAGCACTTGGAAAGAAAGTGGCAACATGTATTTTGCCTGATGGGGAAAAATACAAAGATATTCAGCATTTGACCCTTATTTTTGATGCGCTGTTGGAAGCAGGCTTTAACCGTGATTGCACCGTGCTGGCTTTAGGCGGTGGTGTGATTGGTGATATGGCAGGTTTTGCATCGGCAAGTTTCCAACGTGGCGTGTATTTTATTCAAGTACCAACAACCTTATTGTCGCAGGTCGATTCAAGTGTCGGTGGCAAAACAGGGATTAATCATCCATTGGGTAAAAACATGATTGGCGCGTTTCAGCAACCCCAAGTGGTGCTGGCCGATATGTCGCAACTGAATACTTTACCTGAGCGTGAGTTGTCTGCAGGCCTAGCCGAAGTCATTAAATATGCGCTTTTGGGTGATGTCGAGTTTCTAGAATGGCTTGAAACGCACATGGAAGCATTAGTGGCGCGTGATCCTGCTGTACTGGCAGAAGCGGTATATCGTTCATGTGCACATAAAGCGCGTATTGTTGCCAATGATGAAAAAGAGCAAGGTGAACGCGCTTTATTGAATCTTGGGCATACTTTTGGGCACGCAATTGAATCTTATTTGGGTTATGGTGAATGGTTACACGGTGAAGCTGTTGCGACAGGGATGGTAATGGCAGCCGATTTATCACAGCGTATGGGCTGGATTTCTGCCGAAGATGTAGAGCGTACAAAAAATATCATTTCTCGCGCCAATTTACCGATAGTATGTCCGCAAATTCCACTGGATCAGTTTTTGGCTTATATGGCACACGATAAAAAAGTGCTGAATGGTCAATTACGTTTGGTGCTCATGAAGCAATTGGGTCAAGCCATCATCACCAAAGAGTTTGACTTAGAATTGATGAAACAGGCGATTTTAGCCAATCAAGCATAAAAGGCAGCATATGACAGCACTGCGTACACACTGGCAAAAAATTCAACAGTCAATTTGGTTGCTGGGCGCGGTGCTGTGTTTATTGGCGGCACTGATTTTTTGGGCGGTGACTGACCGTGAAGAACTGGTTGAAATTGAAAAACAACCAGAGTCTGAAATTGAATTACAAATTCAACCCGAAAAGGTTGCTGCAACCACCTATTTGGGTGGCTTGCAAGAAGAAGTCCGCCCTTTGGAACTCACCACGCGTTTAACGGCTTCTGGTTTGCATGAGGCTGAGTTTCGCGGTACTAAATTTATTCAGGAACAAAAAAATAACAGCACGATTGAACTGTTTCGGGTCAATGATGAAAACATCATTAAAAGTTTTATTAAAAAGCAAACAGATCGAAGCAAGCTGTTTTATATCCGTTTAAGCGGTGAGGGGCAAGCTGAACAATATGTGATGTTATACGGCAGTTTTGGCAATAAACGCGAAGCCGCACAAACCTTGACCGCACTGCCATTCAAATTTCCTGAAACGATTCAGCCTGTTGTGGTGCAATTTGCTGACTATAGTCCTTATGTCAATGACTTAGGGGTAGATGAAATGGGACTGAGCACCAAGTTATATGCGGTAAATTTACGTCCAGCAGCTGTGCCTAAAATAGATGAAAGAGCTTTGGCACGTCCACCTGCAACCACAACGACTGCACCGACTACGCAGGCTGTTGCACCGCAAAATAGTACCACCAGCACTACAATTACCCGCCGTGATCAGGAGGGTAATGTCGTTGATGTACAAAAATCACAAAGTGGTACAGCACCTGCTCAGCCAGATGCACCTGAACCTGAAGTGCGCGATCCTTTTAACTAATCATAAACACTTCCAATATTCTTTTAGCTCAAGTCGAGTCATTCAAATAGCTACTTGAGCTTTATTCTTTTTGTCTATTTTGGCTCCATTGCACCAATTTGATCTAAAAAATTGATCATCCAGAATTAAAAATACGTTCTAAAATGGCGCAGCATGGTGTATAAAAATAATGAAGTGCACAAAAATAGTGCGAATTTATAGCAAAAATGTGAACTAACGACGATTTTTCTTGAATGATGCTGATGTTTAGCGCGTGTATAACTAAAAATTAAAGTTGGCATTGTTTTTGCTTTTATTGGTGCGTGAATTGAGTTGTTGTCCCTATTTTGGCGCAAAAAAGATTCAATGATTGTGCGAAACTGTCAAATTTGCCTGCTACATTAAAGTGTAAAAGTTGCGTAAATGATGAATGACACGTTTGAGGTTTAAGCCAAATCAGACTTAAACAAATGCGTGAAACTTCATTTACACAAGATTGATGTTTAGAGAAGTAAATTGAGTTAAATCGCAAAACTAGATTGTTTAATTGGCCCAATTGGGCAAGTAAAAGAAGGGTACGCTATGCACATGCCATCGCCTAATACTGTAGCTCCCGCTCAAGGTTTATACCAACCGGATGAGTTTAAAGATAACTGTGGTTTCGGTTTAATTGCCCATATGCAGGGTGATGCAAGCCATGATCTCGTCAAAACGGCTATTCATAGTTTAAGTTGTATGACCCACCGTGGCGGGATTGCCGCAGATGGTAAAACAGGGGATGGCTGTGGTTTGCTGTTGGCAATGCCAAAGCAATTTTTCCGTGAAGAGGCAAAACGCTTAAGTGACATTACCCTAAGCGAAATCTTTGCCGTAGGTACAGTGTTTTTAAACTTAGACCCTGCCTTGGCGACTCACGCTAAAAATATTCTGACTAAAGAAATTGAAGCTGAAGGCTGCAAAGTTTTGGCTTGGCGTGTGGTGCCAACCAATAATGAGGCATTGGGCGAAATTGCGATGCAATCTTTGCCTGCCTTTGAGCAAATTATTGTCAACTGCCCAATTGGCGTGACAGAAGTTGAGTTTAACCGCAAGTTATTCTTGGCACGTCGTCGTGCAGAGCAGCAATTAACTGCCGATCCATATTTTTATGTGACCACCTTATGTTCAACTGTGATCAGCTATAAAGGTTTGATGATGCCTGCTGCGATTGCAGACTTCTATACGGACCTTGCCGATGAACGTTTGGCATCACATATTGTGGTATTCCACCAACGTTTCTCGACTAATACCTTACCACGTTGGCCATTGGCGCAACCGTTCCGTTATTTGGCACACAATGGTGAAATTAACACCATTACCGCAAACCGTAACTGGGCGATGGCACGTACGCCTAAATTTGACAACCCACTTTTGCCAGGTTTAACTGAGCTGAAACCTATTGTGAACCGTACAGGTTCAGACTCTTCTAGCTTAGACAACATGCTGGAAATTCTGGTGGGTGGTGGAATGGATTTATTCCGTGCCTTGCGTATGCTGGTTCCGCCTGCATGGCAGAACGTAGAAACCATTGATGCCGATTTACGTGCTTTCTATGAGTTCAACTCTAAGCACATGGAAGCGTGGGATGGCCCTGCAGGTTTAGTAATTCAGGATGGCCGTCATGCAATCTGTATGCTGGACCGTAATGGCTTACGTCCTGCACGTTGGGTGATTACCAAAAACGGCTACATCACTTTGGCCTCTGAAATTGGGGTGTGGGGGTATGAACCTGAAGATGTAATTTCTAAAGGACGTGTTGGCCCAGGGCAAATTTTGGTGGTGGATACCTTTACTGGCAAAGTGCTCGATACGCAGGATGTAAATAACCATCTGAAAAGAATGCGTCCTTACCGTGAATGGTTACGTGAAAATTCAATCCGTTTACAAGGTAGCCCAGAGCTTGAAGAATATTTGTGTGATCAGGGTTTAAAAGGTGATGCCTTAAAAGCTGCACAAAAAATGTTTATGGTGACCTTTGAAGAGCGTGATCAATTATTGCGTCCAATTGCAGAAAGTGGTCAGGAAGCTGTCGGTTCAATGGGGGATGACACCCCAATGGCGGTATTGTCACGTCAGGTACGCCATGTGTCAGATTATTTCCGTCAGCAGTTCGCACAGGTAACCAATCCTCCAATTGACCCATTGCGTGAATCTATCGTGATGTCGTTGGAAACCTGTTTAGGGCGTGAACAAAACGTATTTGAGCAAGGACCAGAGCATGCTGATCGCTTGATTATCTCAAGTCCTGTGTTGACCAATTCTAAAATGCACCAAATTCGCACTTTGGGGCGTAAAGGCTATGAAATTGCCGACATCGATCTGAACTATGCTGAAAATGAAGGTTTACAAGCAGCGATTCAACGGATTTGTGAAACTGCTGCACAAGCGGTGCGTGAGGGTAAAACTTTATTGGTACTCACAGATAAAAAAATCCGTGAGGGTTACTTGCCTGCCAATGCAGTCATGGCGACTGGTGCGGTGCATCACTACTTAATTCAAGTCGGTTTACGTACCGATGCCAACATTATTGTCGAAACAGGCTTTGCCCGTGATCCGCACCAATTTGCAGTATTGCTCGGTTTTGGTGCAACTGCAGTGTACCCATATTTGGCTTATGATGTGATCAATGACTTGATTGCCAAAGGGGAGTTATTGGGCGATCCAGTCTATGCGCAAAGCAATTTCCGCAAAGGCATTGAAAAAGGCTTGCTTAAAGTCTTGTCCAAAATGGGGATTTCAACTGTAGCCTCTTACCGTGGTGGTCAGTTGTTTGAAGCAGTCGGCTTATCTGCCGAAGTGGTGAATACTTGCTTTATTGGTGTGCCAAGTCGTATTCAGGGGGCTACCTTTGCCGACCTTGAAAATGACCAGAAAAAACTGGCAGACACTGCATGGAAATCACGTAAACCCATTGATCAGGGTGGTTTGCTGAAATTTGTATTTGGCAAGGAATACCATGCCTTTAACCCAGATGTGATCAATGCCTTACACAAAGCGGTGCGTTCAGGCAATTATGCAGATTTTAAAGAATATGCAGAAATCGTGAATAATCGCCCAATCGCAACCATTCGTGATCTATTCAAGTTAAAAACAGACCATTCAATTGCCTTAGATCAAGTGGAATCGGTTGAGCAAATTTTACCGCGTTTTGACTCTGCGGGGATGTCTTTGGGTGCGTTGTCGCCAGAAGCACATGAAGCAATCGCCATTGCCATGAATACCATTGGAGGGCGTTCAAACTCAGGTGAGGGCGGTGAAGATCCTGCACGTTATGGCACAATTCGTAACTCGAAAATCAAACAGATTGCTTCGGGACGCTTTGGGGTAACACCTGCTTACTTAACCTCTGCAGAAGTGTTGCAGATTAAAGTGGCACAGGGTGCAAAACCAGGCGAGGGTGGTCAGTTACCAGGCGGTAAAGTGAATGGGTTGATTGCACGGTTACGTTATTCTGTGCCAGGTGTAACTTTGATTTCACCACCACCACACCACGATATTTATTCGATTGAAGACTTGTCACAATTGATTTTTGATTTAAAACAAGTCAATCCACAAGCCATGGTATCGGTCAAGTTGGTATCTGAACCAGGTGTGGGGACCATTGCAGCAGGTGTAGCCAAAGCCTATGCTGACTTCATTACCATCTCGGGCTATGATGGCGGTACAGCAGCATCGCCACTGTCATCTATTCACCATGCAGGTTCGCCGTGGGAATTGGGTTTAAGTGAGGCGCATCAGGCATTACGTGTGAATGACTTGCGTGGCAAAGTTCGTGTGCAAACCGATGGCGGCTTAAAAACTGGTTTAGATGTGGTGAAAGCGGCAATTTTAGGTGCGGAAAGCTTTGGTTTTGGTTCAACGCCAATGATTGCCTTGGGTTGTAAATATTTACGTATTTGCCACTTAAATAACTGCGCAACAGGGGTAGCGACTCAACAAGATCATTTGCGTCAGGAACACTATATTGGTGAACCGCAAATGCTAATCAACTTCTTCACATTTATTGCTGAAGAAACCCGTGAATGGTTAGCCGCATTGGGTGTGGCAAGCTTGAAAGACTTGATTGGCCGTACCGACTTGCTAGAAATTTTACCAGGTGAAACCGAAAAACATGCGCACTTAGATTTAAGTGCTTTGTTGGAATCGCACCCTGCGGCAGAAGGCAAAGCGCAATACTGTCAGGTTGAAGGCAATGCGCCATTTGACAAAGGCATCTTGGCTGAAAAAATGATTGAAGAGATGCTTCCTGCAATTGAAGCAGGTACAGGTGGTGAATATTACTTTAATGTGAGCAACTGTGACCGTTCAATTGGTGCGCGTATTTCAGGTGAAATTGCGCGTCGTTATGGTAACTTGAGCATGGAACATCATCCTGTCAAATTGAACCTTACGGGTACAGCGGGACAATCTTTAGGTGTTTGGAATGCAGGTGGTTTGCATATCAAACTTGAAGGCGATGCCAATGACTATGTGGGTAAAGGCATGGCGGGGGGGCGTATTTCCATCTTCCCACCAAAAGGATCGCCTTTCCAAACTCAAAACACAGCGATAATTGGTAATACCTGTCTCTATGGTGCAACCGGTGGTAAATTATTTGCTGCAGGTACGGCAGGTGAGCGTTTTGCGGTGCGCAACTCGGGCGCGTTTGCAGTCATTGAGGGAGCAGGCGACCATTGCTGTGAATACATGACAGGCGGGATTGTGACTGTATTGGGCAAAGTGGGACATAACTTCGGTGCGGGCATGACAGGTGGATTTGCCTATGTACTGGATTTGGATAATGACTTTGTAGACCGTTACAACCACGAACTGATTGAGCTGAATCGTATTTCGACTGAAGCGATGGAAGAACATAAAGAATTCTTGTGCCGTATTTTAGATGAACATATTAAAGAAACAGGCAGTGCGTGGGCGTATAAAATCCGCCATGAGTTTGATTTCTATAGCCGTAAATTCTGGCTGGTGAAACCAAAAGCTGCCAACTTGCAGACTTTGTTAAAAACTACCCAAGCAGATCCACAATAATCCACGACTCAGCATTCGGCAGATGTGGATAACTTTAGACTTATACCCAGTGTAAATGTCGCGTTATCCACATCCACCTACGGAGAAAGACATGGCAGAACGCCTACATAATGACTTTCAATTTCTGGATGTAGCACGCCAAGATCCAGAGAAAAAAGATCTCGATGTCCGCAAAAATGAGTTTGTGGAAATTTATAAACCGTTTACTGCAGAAGTGGCGGCCAATCAGACCCATCGTTGTTTGGGCTGTGGTAACCCGTACTGTGAATGGAAATGCCCTGTGCATAACTACATTCCGAACTGGCTTAAACTAATTTCGGAAGGTCGTATTTTTCAGGCAGCAGAATTGTGTCATCAAACCAATACTTTGCCTGAAGTTTGTGGACGGGTTTGTCCACAAGATCGTTTGTGTGAAGGCGCATGTACCTTAAATGATGGTTTTGGTGCAGTCACCATTGGCAATGCCGAAAAGTACATCAACGATACAGCTTTTGCCTTGGGCTGGCGTCCAGACATGTCGCATGTGAAATGGACCGATAAAAAAGTGGCGATTATTGGTGCGGGCCCTGCAGGTTTAGGCTGTGCCGATATCTTGGTGCGTAATGGCGTCAAACCAGTAGTTTTTGACAAACGGCCTGAAATTGGTGGCTTGCTCACCTTTGGTATTCCAGAATTTAAAATGGAAAAAGACGTGATGAAACGCCGCCGAGAAATTTTTTCGGGCATGGGGGTTGAATTCCGTTTAAATACCGAAATTGGTAAAGATATCACGATTGAACAATTGCTTGCAGATTACGATGCCGTGTTCATGGGCATGGGCACTTATACCTATATGAAAGGTGGATTTGCTGGTGAAGATTTAGATGGTGTTTATGATGCGCTGGATTTCTTGATTGCCAATGTCAACCGTTGCCAAGGCTGGGAAAAAGACCCTGCAGAATACATCAGTGTTGAAGGCAAAAAAGTGATTGTACTGGGTGGTGGGGATACTGCCATGGACTGTAACCGTACTTCTATTCGTCAAGGTGCGCAGCAAGTCACTTGTGCCTATCGTCGTGATGAAGCCAATATGCCAGGTTCACGTCGTGAAGTGACCAACGCCCGTGAAGAAGGGGTGAACTTCTTATTTAACCGTCAACCCATTGAAATTGTTGGTAAAAATGGTAAAGTCGCAGGTGTAAAAGTGGTCACCACACAATTAGGTGAGCCTGACAGTCGTGGTCGTCGCAGCCCAGAGCCTGTTCCAGGTTCAGAAGAAATTTTAGCTGCCGATGCGGTATTGCTTGCTTTTGGTTTCCGTGCCAGCCCTGCAGATTGGTTTGCCTCTGCCAATGTTGGGGTAGACGGTTCTGGTCGTGTACTGGCAGCAGAACAGCAAACATTTAAGTTCCAAACGTCTAACCCGAAAATTTTTGCAGGGGGCGATATGGTGCGTGGTTCTGATTTGGTCGTGACTGCAATTTGGGAAGGTCGTCAGGCGGCAGAAGGTATTTTAGATTATTTAGAGGTCTAAACGAGTTTGTTTTGCTTAGATCTTGAAAGGGCTGAGTTTTAAGGAATTCAGTCCTTTTTTAATGGATATTTTATCCAGCTCATCTTCATGTGGAATACATTGCCATCTCTGATTCATATAAGGTTTAAGAGCTGAAACTTCAATATTAATTCAATCTGCTGTACAAGGTTATTGTTTGATGTAAACAGTTTGGTGATTCGCTAGATTAAACAAAATACACAAACAGGTCAGAATTTCACGTTAGAATGAAATCATTTCAAACAAATACAAAGAAAATTTAGAGGTTAATTTATGAATTTCACGAAAAAAACCATACTCGCAGTGGCTTTAACCAGTACTTCGACATTAAGCGGCTGTGGCTATAATACCTTACAAGTGAAAGATGAAGCCGTGACTGCCTCTTGGTCAGAAGTCCAAAACCAATATCAACGCCGTGCCGATTTAGTGCCAAACTTGGTGAATGTGGTCAAAGGCTATGCCAAACATGAAGAACAAGTCTTGACTGAAGTGACTCAGGCACGTGCCAATGTCGCAGGCTTAAAAGTGGATAAGGCTGTATTGGAAGACCCTGCGTTATTCCAAAAATATCAAGAAGCACAGGCGCAAATGACCAGTGCCTTGTCGCGTTTAATTGCGGTGTCTGAAAATTATCCAGACTTAAAAGCCAATGAGCAATTCCGTGATTTACAAGTACAACTAGAAGGCACAGAAAACCGTATTGCCGTGGCGCGTAACCGTTACATCAGCACAGTGCAAGACTTTAACAGCTATGCACGCCAGTTCCCGCAAGTGATGACCGCAAAAGTCATTGGTATGGACACCAAACCAAACTTCAGTGCTGAACAAAGCGCACAAACAGCACCGAAAGTTTCGTTTGAATAACGCCTAGGAGGATGCCTGGATGCTGCAATCGTACAGCAAGACCTGTATAAATCTAGTGCAGATGCTGCTGCTCATGGCAGTTATGTGTTTCAGCTGCTTGGCATATAGTGAAGTTGCCACTGCAACTGATGAAACCGCCGAAGCTGCGGTGCTAGGTAAAATTGTGCAGCAACAGCATCCTCAAAATGCCAACCCTATCCCTGATCTTGCGAATTCACGTCAGCCTACATCGAGCACTCAGCAAGCACCTGTAGGATCACCTGTTCAGCAACCGCAAATTGCCAATGATATGGCAGACGGTGAATCCATCCGTGCTTTGCCGACCCTGAATCAGCCCGTGGTCGATCAAGCCAATTTGCTCACTGCTGCAGAAAAACAGCAAATCAGCCAGCGGATTTTAAATTTACATCAACAAGCCAAAGCGCAAATTGGCGTGGTGATTGTACCGACCACAGGGCAGGAAGATATTTTTGATTTTGCCATGCGGGTCGCAGAACAATGGCAGCTTGGTTCTGCCAAGCAAGACAATGGTGTGTTGATGGCAATTGCGGTCAATGACCGCCGTATTCAAATTTTAACAGGTTATGGTTTAGAGGGCGTGCTACCCGATATTGTGGTCAGTCGGATTATTAACCAACGCATTACCCCCTATTTTAAACAAGCTCAATATGCACAAGGCATTGATGCTGGCTTGGCAGAAATTGAACGGATTTTAAACTTAGACCCCGAAGTTGCTGCACAAGCGGCGCAAGAACTCAAACAACATCATGAACAAGCGTTGCAAGAACAACAGGCGCGTGAAAAAACCTTGAGCACTGCTTTATTTATTTTAATTGCAGGGGTAATTGGCTCACTGATTGTCGGAAAACGCCTAAGTGCTTCAACCGCTGCCGTAGCAGGAACAGTGGCAGGTTTGGTCAATGGTGCAGGCTTAATCACCAGTTTAATGATTGGCGCCGGAATTTTCTTTTTACTCATCACTGCCATTGCACAGACCATTTTCCAAATTTTCTTGTCCTCTGCAGGGCGTGGAGGTGGACATGGTGGCGGTGGTTTTGGCGGCGGCGGTTTGGGTGGCGGTGGCTATAGCGGCGGCGGTGGTAGCTTTGGTGGGGGAGGAGCGTCAGGATCATGGTAACCAAAACAGATACAACAGAAATTATTACTCAACCCAAAATGGACATTGTAGCCCGTCCGAGTGTAAAGCGTTGGCTGAAGCATTTCTTTTATTTACCTGCCACCAAACGTTTTTTTAATGCGCAGGATCAACATGCCATTGCAGAAGCGGTGACGGCTGCCGAGCGTGGGCATGTAGGTGAAATTCAGGTGGTGATTGAAGGTTGTTTACCCTCGCGGTTGGCGTATGCGATAGATACGCATACCCGTGCACGCCAATTATTTGCAGAATTGGGTGTTTGGGATACTGAACTGAACAGTGGGGTTTTGCTGTACCTGAATTTGTGTGAGCGCAAAGTTGAAATTGTGATTGACCGTGGCATTAAAACGGCAAGTACGCAACAGGTGTGGGATGAGGTCTGTGTGCATATAGTGCAGGGTTTGGCACAGCAGCAGTTTCGGCAAGCGGTAATCACAGGCGTGCAAGAAATTGGTGAAATTTTGGATGCGTTTTACGACCGCCAGTTGCTAGATCAGCAAAACGAATTGAGCAATGCGCCGATTATTTTGGGGTAATTAATTACAGATTGATTACATAAGAGCGCAAATTCACTTAGTACGATTAAAAGCCAACAAACCGATTATTCTACCGAAAGGCTCTGCCATTAATAACGACACTGTAGCGCTTGAAGCAGGGCGTAAACGGGGTTCGATTAAAAAGAGCCGTCATGCTGTATTAATTGAGGCAATTGAGCAAGCTACACAGGCAGCAGGGCAAAATGTTCTTTCGCCTGCCCAGCAAATTGAGCAAGCGAAAACTAAGACCAAAGCGGTGAAAAGTGATTATGAGCAGCTGAAAGAAGTTTATGAAATACTGCTGGAAAAGTGCAATTCGCTGTTGCTAGAAAATTTTGAGTTGAGGCAAAGTACTCGGACTATTTGATTGATATAGCCACTCAGTTTATGAACTTAGTGGCTTTTTAGTAAATGGAGTTAAAAAATATGCCGTTAAAATTATTGCCACGGTCTGAGATCTACAGTTTTGATGATAGACGCGGATTCTTTATTGACTAAAACCACCATATCTATTGCATTGGCTTTTAAGGGTAACCAAGCATTTGCTTTTGGATATTTGGCTATAGTTTTTTTCACTTCGGTTTTTGAATTGTATTTTTCCAATTCTATAAGCGGCAATGCACGTTTTCGAATTTGGTTTTTGGCTTGAGTCAGTTCTACGTAGCGATCAGGCTGCTGGGCAAGGGAAATACCACCTAATACTTCGGTAAACATATCATTTTGGCGTTGCTGGGTACTCACGGCTGATTTCACTGCAGCAAATTGTGGCCCAGTCCAAGATACCTGTTGAAACTGAGGTTGTGCTTGGTCAATATTTTCTAAAATTAGGTCATTTTTTCGCACCAATTCAAAACGGTCTGCATGAAATACTAACCATGCAGGACGACCTTGTTCAATAGTAAACACCCCATAACATAAAGCCGCGATTTGAATGAGAATAATCACACTGAGGTCAAACTTAAGTTTTTTCTTGCTTTCTTTATAGACCAATAAGCCTAAAAGTGGTCCTAAAATCACGTCGATGACCAACAGCATTAAAAAAATATGAGTAACGCCAACTGTGCTTGCTAGAGGAGATGGATACCAAATAAAAAAGACCAGTCCAATCACCAATAAAGCGATTAGAAATGAAATAGATAAATGGCTGAGAAAAAATTTTAGGCGTTTTGACATATTTTTACTTAAACTTATAACTTTCAGGAACTAAACAGTAACCAATAATTTTAGATTGAAATTTAGGTGATAAACGAATACCGAAGTTTTGCTCCACTATACACTCTTGTTTTATATTTGAAATATCTATCATAATAATTATACCTTTTGGAGATAGATCATTTCTAACTGCACAAGCGTAACTCAATGCCAATGAGTTTTTTCAGCGAAGGAGTTACTACTTAATTCACCATCAGCTTTTAGTTGAAAACCTTGCTTTTTAATATTTTCAAAATTCACTTCTGCGGTTCCATGGAAGAGAATATGACTATTATTTTCAAGTTCATCTGGAAATTGTCGGTAATTACTTTCTTCACCTAATGATTGAAACTTATATTCTTTAATCATAATTTTTTATTTACTCTAAGGTTGCTAACTTTTAACCATAAAAAAGACTGGCGAACCAGTCTTTTTACACTTTCTAAATATTAGTAAGTACCTTGACAAGAACCTGGAAGGTATTTAGCCGGCATTGGAGTTGTAGCACTTGGACCACACTTCCAACCCACGATTGTTTTACCGCCATCTGTAGCAGGATTTAATGCGGTAGAACCTGAAGGCACCATCATAGGAGTTAAATCAATAGTTCTTGCTCTTGCTGTGGTTTCCCCACCAAGAGTGGTTTCATTACCTTGAATTGAAATTACACCGTTTACATTAACACCGCTATTACCAGCAGACCAACCACGTGCAGGAGTAGCGTTAACATATTTAGTCGCCTCAATTCTACATGCATTAGTTAACACAGTACCCATGTCTTTTACAGGTGAATTCTGTACCATATCGGTAACTATACTACGGCATGAAGACGCTGCTAGCACAACTTCAGATACTTTTGCCTTTACTGTATAGTTTTGATAGGCAGGTAAAGCAACCGCAGCCAAAATACCGATGATCGCAACAACAATCATTAATTCGATAAGGGTGAAACCCTTTTGTACTGTATTCATAACATTCTCCACAAATGTTGTTAATTTAGTTATAAGCTTTGTAAGCTATTTTAATATTAGCACTAAACGTGCCAACTTTTATTATAGACAATTTACACAGAAAAACAGCATCTTATACATAAAAAAATTCAGACTATAAATTTTACTGCATATTATTGTTAAAAAGTGACAAATTTTGTCAGGTTGAATTTTGTACTTTGGACAAATATTGTCAATGTGTGATTTCTGTCACATTTTATGATAATATTTTATGATCTGAGTATGACTAATAGCGTATTTAATCTTCGCCACATAATTATCCCACTTAAAACTGGCAGAATTCCAATCAAACTTGCTACACAAAGCATTATCATCTTGCCTAAAAAAATATAAGATAGAGCCAGTTTTTAGTCTATTTTTTCCTATGAAATATGCATTGCTAATTTTGGCTGCCATCCTCATCTCCCTTGCATGGTTATTGCCCATTCACTACCGTCCGTGGGTCACTTATACAGGTGAACTTTACGCATTTTTGGCCTTGTTTGCCCTTGCAGCCTGCCTTTTTAAAGCAAAATTACAAATACCCAAAATCAGCCTGCCCTTACTGGCACTGTGCAGTGTTCCACTCATTCAGTGGGGCCTTGGCTTAGTCTACTTCTTTGACAAAGCTTTGCTCAGTAGCGTGTATATCTTCAGTTTTTGGTTGGCAATAATTTTTGGCTATAACCTCACGCAAAACAACAGCGAGCGTGAACGCATCTTCGCAGGCTTTAGTTATGTGCTACTTGGCGTGGGAAGTATTACCGCATTCATGGCAATGTGCCAGTGGCTCACACTCGACCAATACCTGCCTATGATGGTAGATATTAAAATCGGGCAACGTCCTTATGCCAACTTCGCTCAACCAAATAATATGGCGACCTTTTTGGTGATGTCGCTTATGGCATGTCTATATTTATACGAAAAACAAAAACTTAAAACCGTGTGGATTGTGATTGCAGCTGCCATAATTTTGGTGGGTGTGGTACTGAGTCAATCACGGACTTCGTGGTTGGCGTCACTATGTCTCTTGACCTATTTGAGCTATCAACAATACCGTGGCGTGATGCGGATTAAATGGCGCTATAGCTTGCTGTGGTTTGCCGCATTCATCGGGCTGATTTTTATCGCACCTGCTTTTAGTCAATTGCTCTCACAAAGTGCAGACCTTTCGGTGCAATCTCGTGATGTGGTACAGCGCGCCACAGGTGATATGTCACGCTTGGCAATTTGGCAGCAAATGCTCGCTGCGATTGAACATCAACCGTGGTGGGGCTATGGTTGGCATCAAACCAGCGTGGCGTATGTCACGATTAGTGAATTTGTGCAAGGCCCTGTGTGGATTCGCAGCGCACACAATTTCATTTTGGACTTTTTACTTTGGAATGGTGTGATACTCGGCGTACCATTTTTGGCGTATCTGGGCTATTGGGGTTACCAGTTGCATAAATATACCCAGTCGGTGGAATCGGTTGTGGGGATTTTAATGGTCGGTGCATTTAGTGTACATGCCATGCTGGAATTTCCACAAAACTATGCCTACTTCTTGCTGCCTGTAGGTTTTATTATCGGCATGATTCAGTCACAGCGCGTAGTGAAAGGTCTTACTTTATCTCCACTATATTTACGCAGTGCTTTTGTACTTGGCGCATTGTTGTTGATGCTGATTTATCGTGATTATGAAGTGATGGTGCCTAAACTGAATCAGTCGGTACGCTATGAACACACCCCTGAAAAAATCACCCATCAAGAGCGTATTTTTGTACTGGAAGAATTTAACCGCCGCATTGCGTGGATTCGATTAAATCCGTATAGCCTACAAACGCCTGAACAATTGCAGGATATCCATGAAATTGTGTTGAATTATCCAACCCGCTACGATTTATTGAAATATGCACGCGTATTAGCATTTAACGGTTATGAAGCAGAAGCCAAAAAGCAATTATGGTTGTTAAGCACTTTGTGGCAGGTCAATGTAGATTATGCGACTTTATTGGATGAAGCGGAGCCGCGCTGATTTGTGTAGCGCAAGGAGGGGGATTTGAAAATAGTGAGCCAAATATGGTGAAAATTTTCAATGTTGAAAATCTCTCCCAACTTCTCTTTAAAAAGAGAGGGGGTATTCATTATAAAATTGATTTCATGTGCGAAAATTTAAAGAGATGCTGAACTTTTGTTCAGATAAAGGGAGTTGTGTTAGAATTGTATGATGTATTCAAACAATAAGGCATGCTGATGGCGAGAACTACAAGTGTAACAATTGGCCCACAACTCGATAACTTTGTGAGCAAACTGATTGAATCTGGACGTTATGGTTCAACCAGTGAAGTGATGCGATCTGCACTAAGATTATTGGAGCAGCAAGAAAATCAAACTGCAGCTTTAAAGCAAGCGATTGAAGCAGGTGAGAACAGTGGAGAAAGTACACTTAGCCTAAAAGATATTGCGGCTCAAGTGAAGCAGAAGCATCGTGTATAAGCTATCAAATTTAGCTGTCGACGACTTCACTGCTATTTATGAATACACCTTACTTAATTTTGGTGTAGCTCAAGCTGACCAATACACGCAACATTTGGAAAATACCTTTCATTTGTTAGTGAGTTCACCGCTGATTGGTTATGCATGTGTAGATATTGGCGAGGGAATACGCCGTCACGATCATCATCAACATGCTATTTTTTATAAAAAACAGGATTATGGAATTTTTATTATTCGGATATTGCATCAACAGATGCAACCCATGAAACATTTTTTTGCGTTATAAATACTTTTTTATAAATCCAAGAATTTAAAATGCGCATAAGTAAAATATATTGATATTGAGAGCTTCTTCATTAGAGATAGGCAAGATACTGAATTTTAGGTAAAGTGCCCCAAAAAACAAAAGACTGGAAAACCAGTCTTTTGAGTTATCTAAACCAGATGAATCTTAGAGT